>NZ_JAFLMZ010000013.1:0-121363 GCF_017313365.1 Agrobacterium sp. OT33
AATTGCAGGAAGGCGCGAAAGTGCAATTCGTCGCCGAGCGGGTGAACGGCAAGCTGACCGTGACGCAGCTGAAATAATAGCGGCGGAACCCGCAAGGACCAGCGCGCACCCCTATCGGCAAAACCGGTGGGGGTGCGCCTCATTCGCCTGCGGTACATTAATCGCAGGCGGGTTTTCGCACCGGGCCGAAGACCACGAAGCTGATGGCGGAAAGCAGCCAGACACTGATACCGGCATAAAGCATGACCAGGCCGAAGCCATCCGCCAGCGCCCGATGGACGAGCACCTCCGACAGGCCCTGCGCCGACGAACCGGCAGTTCCCGCCGCAACCTTTTCAGCGAGCAACTGCAACGCGTTCATATCCGTGCCGGATGGCAGATTTGCCTGAAGCGAAGAGCGGACGCCCTCCACCAGAATGAAGCCCATGACCGGAATATTGATGGCGAGCGAGATCATGCGCGCACTCATGTCGATGCCGGACGCCATGCCGGAACGCGCCGGCGGCACCGCACCCGTGGTCGTGTTGGTGACCGGCGTATTGGTCAAACCAAGCCCGATGCCGGAAAGAATGCAGCCGGGCAGCATGGTGAGCCAGTTGGCATTTTCGATGCCGCTGCCCAGTTTCATCAGCATGAAACCGAGACCGATGGTGAAAAGCCCGGCCGGAATGACAAGACGAGGCTGATAACGCAGGGACAGGCGCTCCGCCAGCGGCGGCATCACCAGCGCCGGCAGCGTGTAGGCAAGCAGGCCAAGACCGGCGGTGACGCTGTCATAACCGAGACCCGCCTGAAACCAGATCGGCAGATAGATCATGAAGGGCCAGAAGCTGATGTTCATCGCCGCCGAGCCGATGATGGCCCCGGAAAACGGCCGGATGCGGAACACGGAAAAATCGAACATCGGCCTTGGCGTGAGCTTTTCCACGATGAGAAAGGCAATGAAGCTTGCGACGGACCCAGCGAGGATCAAAAGCGCGGCCTGACTGGCAAAGCCGAGTTCAGGGCCTTGGGTGATGAAAAAGGCAAGGAGAAACACGGCCAGCGACAGCGTGGCGATGCCGGCAAGATCAAGACGGGTCGCTTCCGGATCAAGCGATTCCCGCACGCCGCCCACTGCGAGCAGCAAAGTGCCGGCGCTGAGCGCCACGTGAACGAGGAACACCCATTCCCAGCTCCACAGCGCGACGGTGGCCCCACCGATAATCGGGCCAAAGCCCAGCCCCACGCCGGAGACGATGCCCCACCAGCCGAATGCCATGCCACGCTCACCGGCCGTGCGGAACTGGTGCGACAGGATGGCGATCTGGCACACCAGCATCGCACCGCCGCTCAGCCCCTGAAGGAAACGCGCCGCAATCAGCACCACCACATTTTCCGTCATTCCGCAGGCAAGGGACGAAAGCGCAAAAGCGGCAATACTGGCAATGAAGACGCGCTTGCGCCCGAAGCGGTCTGCCAGCGCGCCTGTCGCCATCAACACCACCGTCACGCCGATCGTATAGGCGTTCATGATCCACTGAAGCTGCCGGAAATCCGCATGCAGCACCTGTTCGAGTGTCGGCAGGATTGCCGGGACGCTGGAAATCTCCAGTCCGAACATCAGGGCGGAAAGACAAACGGCAGCGAGCGCCATCGCGCTTCTGCTGCCTGCGGGTGCGGTAACGGCAAGGGTCATTCTTCAGCCTTTCATGGGTCGGATCGCAAAAGCGAAATCCGGTCTGCGGAACCGGACGCAAACTAGCCAAAGCTTGACCATAACTGAATTGGATGATTGGCTATTTCAGAGACAACAAATTGGAATTACCGATATGCGCACGCTGGATGTGGATGCCGTCGAGGCTTTTGTCACCATTGCCGATATGCAGAGCTTCACCCGCGCTGCCGAAGCGCTGGGAACCACGCAGGGCGCCATCAGCGTCAAGCTCAAGCGGCTGGAAGACCGGCTGGGCCAGCGGCTGCTTGAGCGCACGCCCCGGTCCGTGCGGCTTTCGGCGCAAGGTGCGGTGTTTCTGGCGCCCGCCCGCGAATTCCTCGCCGCGCATGATCGCGCCCTTGCCGGCCTTTCATCCCCGCGCCGCCGTTTCGGCCTTGGCATTGCCGCCCATGTTGCGGGGCCGGAGGTGCCAACCCTTCTGGCGCGGCTTAATGCCCATGATCCGGGGCTGACGATCGAAGTGCGCATGGACAATTCCCGTGTGCTGCTGGACGCATTCGACCGTGGAGAAATCGACGCCGCGATCATCCGGCGTGAAGACGACCGGCGCGACGGCGAGGTGCTGGGGGCGGAGCATTTCGGCTGGTACGCCGCTCCGCAGTTCGAACACCGGCAGGGCGAGCCCCTGCGACTGGCAGCGCTTTCACCTGCCTGCGGCGTGCGCGACATTGCCGCCCGCGCACTGGATTCGGCCGCCATTGCCTGGACGGAGGTATTTCTTGGCGGCACCTCATCGATGGTTACGGCCGCGGTCTCCGCCGGTCTCGCCATTTCCGCCTTTTCCTGCCGTCTTGCACCGCCCGGCACGGTCGAGGTCAGCCAGCGCTTCGGCCTGCCGTCGCTGCCCTCCACCGAGGTCGTGATGTTCTCCACCCTCACCGACAGCAGATCCCGCGAGGCGTTGCGCACGCTTGCCGCGGCTTTCCGGGAACATCGGCCCTGACGCAGTCCCCGGACAGCAACAGATAACGCTGCCTATTTCAGCGGCTCGCGCGCCTCTTCCAATGTCTTGAGAATATCGATCAACCGTGGCGCCATCTCGCGGATTTCGGTGAGATGGATAGCGGTCAGCCGTTCCAGAACGGCCTGCGCCTTGTCCGTCAGCGCCAGCGTCTGGCGGCGGCGATCAGCGGGGTCAGCGTGCCGGGTGACATAGTCGGCGGTGACCAGCCGGCCCACCAGTTCCGTTGCCGAATGGGGTGCGATCAGCAACCGTTCGGCAAGCCTGCCGACGGTCATTGCCTCTTCATCGCGATGCCCGCGGATGGCAAGCAACGCCTGATGTTGCTGGGCCGGAAGCCCCTCCTCTTGCGCTGCAGAGGTGCTGAAATCCATGAAGCGGCGCAGCGTGTAGCGCAGGTTGGAAAGGGCCTCGTAGTCGGCATCGCTCAGCCTGTCCTTTGGCATTTTCCACACTCCCGCTCTCTGCGATTCATCCTGCTCAAGGCGCCCACGGCGGAAATATCTTCCCGGCGCCATACGTCCGGCTTAGCGCAGGACGGCCTGCTCCGCCAGTGCGGAGCGGCTGATCGGCGCGCCACTTCCCATACTCATGTTGATTTATATCGTATTACGATATATTGACGCCGCCATCCACATCACAGCAACGGGAAATGCCATGCCGAAAACCCCGCCTCACCGCCGGCTACACGACTTCACGGGCGGCCTTGCCCGGCGTGAAGCAGGCGATTTTACGACCGACCGCCGCGTTCTGGCCCTTATCGGCATGGCGCTGATCGTCGGCACCGGCGGCGCTTTCGCCGCAAAGCTGCTGGTGAGCCTGATCGCGCTTGTCACCAATCTCGCCTGGTTCGGACAGCTGAGCATGGCAGCCAGCTCTCCCGCCGAAGCGCCACGTTCGTTGTGGATGGTGGCAATCCCCTTGCTTGGCGGCCTCGTCATCGGCCTGATGGCCCGGTTCGGATCGGAAAAAATCCGCGGCCACGGCATTCCCGAAGCGATCGAAGCCATACTCATCGGCGGCAGTCGCATGTCGCCGATGGTCGCCGTCCTGAAGCCACTCTCCTCGGCAATCTCCATCGGCACCGGCGGGCCGTTCGGTGCGGAAGGGCCGATCATCATGACCGGCGGCGCGATCGGATCGCTGTTCGCCCAGTGTTTTCACCTGAGCGCCGCCGAACGCAAGACCCTTCTCGTCGCAGGTGCGGCAGCCGGCATGACCGCCATCTTCGGCTCGCCGATCGCCGCCCTGACACTCGCCGTCGAACTGCTCTTGTTCGAATGGAAACCGAGAAGCTTTATTCCCGTCGCCCTTGCCACCTGCATTTCGGCGTGCTGGCGTCCTTTCCTTTTTGAAGCCGGCGCGCTCTTTCCCCGGCAATTCCACATGGACCTGCCATGGTGGGGGATCGGTCTGTGCGCCATGGTGGGCATCATCGCCGGCCTGCAATCGGGCCTTCTGACGACCCTGCTCTACCGGATCGAGGATGCCTTCGAGGCGCTGCCGATCCACTGGATGTGGTGCCCGGCAATTGGCGGCCTTGCCGTTGGCCTCGGTGGCCTGATCGAGCCGCGCGCGCTTGGGGTCGGTTACAACATTATCGACGGCCTTCTGAACGGCCGGCTGCTGCCGCAGGCGGTCCTGACAATATTGCTGGTCAAATCCGCCATCTGGCTCATATCGCTTTCGTCAGGCACATCGGGCGGCGTGCTCGCACCCCTCCTCATCCTTGGCGGCGCACTTGGCTGGCTGGTCGGTCTGGCGCTGCCCGGCGATCCCGGTTTCTGGGCGCTTCTGGGCATGGCAGCGATGATGGGCGGGACGATGCGTGCGCCGCTCACCGGCACCTTCTTTGCGGTCGAACTCACAGGTGACGTCTCAACCCTGCTGCCGCTGCTCGCCGCCACCATCTCCGCCTATGCGGTAACGGTCCTTCTGTTACGCCGCTCGATCCTGACGGAAAAGATCGCGCGGCGCGGCCAGCATATTACCCGCGAATACGGCATCGACCCCTTCGAATATACCCGCGCCCGCGACATCATGATCGATACGGTCGATACGTTGCCGGCGGATATGCGCGTCGGCGATGCCTCCGCTTTCTTCGCAACCACCGAAAACACGCATCGGATTTATCCTGTTGTCGACCGGCAGGGCGTGCTGAAAGGCATCGTTTCACGCGGCGATGCGCTGCAATGGCAGCAGAACCCGGCGCTTGCCGATCAGAGCCTCGACGAGCGCGTTTCCGACACCTCGGCTCCCGTGGCGCATCCAGAAGACACCATCGGTTATGTCGCGGATTTGATGCTTGCGACCGACACGGGCCGCATCCCTGTCGTCGATGCGGAAACCGGTCGCCTTGTTGGTCTCGTGGCCCGCAAGGATCTGCTGCGGCTTCGCCATGCGGCCAATACGCTGGAGAACGAGCGCAAGCCCTATCTCGGACCACGCAAAACCGGCCCCGCAAGAGCAGACTGATAAGGCTCATCTGAACAGCCATGGCCGGAAAGCAAGCATCCGCCTTGCCGACCGGCCGCTCCGGCTTTATAGAACAAATGTCGAAAAAGGCACGACTTGGTGTGGTCTAGCCCAAGTCCTTTCGAAAACGAAAGCTCTGTCCATGCCGCGTGCATGAGTCCCACGACGAACAACGACGCTGTCAGGGCGTCAAATTGTTCGTCCGTGTGGTTCTCAAAACGATGAGCTGCTCCGGTCGAACGACCAAGGAGCATTTCATGTCAAATACCCCTCAGATTTACGATGTCGTGATTGCCGGCGCCGGTCCTGTCGGTCTGTTTCTCGCCTGTGAGCTACGCCTGGCCAGGGTTTCGGTACTGGTGCTGGAGCAGGCCCCCGACCCTTCCTCTCCGCTGAAGACACTCCCCTTCGGCATGCGCGGCCTTTCCGTGCCCACCATCGAAAGTTTCCATCGCCGTGGCCTGCTCGAGGACATAACCGAAAATCAGCCAACGAAAGAGCAGCCAAACGGCAACCATGGCTTGACTGCGCATTGGATGCAGCAGCAGCGCCGACCGGGCGGCCATTTCGCTGGCATCCCGTTCTTCCACGATAATATCGACACGTCGAAATGGACTTACCGACTTCCGGATTCAACGCCTGTTACCATGGCCTCCAGCATGGAGGAGATCGAAGCCGTTCTGGAGAGACGCGCAACCGACATAGGGGCTGAGATCAGACGGGGCGCCGGCGTTGATGGTTTCGAACAGTCGGATGTGGGTGTGACCGTTTACGCGGGTGGCCAGATATTTCACGAACGGTGGCTTGTTGGCTGCGATGGCGGCCGCAGCACGGTGCGCAAAGCGGGCGGCTTCGATTTCGTCGGTACCGATCCCGAATTCACCGGCTATTCCGTTAAGGTCGAAATGGCTGACCCTGAAAAGCTCGCTCCGGGCCGTCACTACACGTCGACCGGCATGTACACCTATCAAAAGCCCGGAACCATCGCGATGGTCGATTTCGACGGCGGTCGTTTCCACCGAACCCAGCCGATAACGCCGGAGCATGTTCAGACTGTCCTGCGGCATGTTTCCGGCAGCGACGTCAGGGTCACGGGCCTCAGCCTTGCAACGACATGGACGGATCGCGCCTATCAGGCCACGACCTATCGCAACGGCCGAATATTGCTGGCCGGCGATGCCGCGCATATACACTCTCCGCTTGGCGGACAGGGGCTTAATCTCGGGCTGGGCGACGCGTTCAATCTTGGCTGGAAACTTGCTACGACGATCCACGGCAATGCTCCGGACGGATTGCTGGACACCTATACCGGCGAGCGGCATCCGGTGGGAGCACAGGTCCTCGACTGGTCACGCGCGCAGGTCGCTCTCATGCGCCCAAGCTCGAGTACCAGGGCGCTGGAAGCCATCATCCGCGATCTCATCGAAACCCGCGATGGCGCGACATATTTCGCCGAGCGTGTCTGGGGTGTTTCCCTGCACTATGAGCTTGGCGGCCAACACCCGCTTGTCGGCCGCAGCGTTCCGGATTTCGCACTGACCGATGGAAGGAAGACCGGCGAACTTCTGAGAGAAGGCAAAGCTCTGCTTTTGGACTTTGACGCGGATGCATCGCTTGAGGCGCTTGCAGGCCGTTGGAACGGGCGGATTGCTTATGTAGCTGGCAATGCCGTCAACCACCTCGACTTACGCGCCGTACTCGTGCGTCCCGATGGCATCGTCGCCTGGGCCACGGCGTCAACTCCTGACAAGGAGGAACTTACAGAAGCTGCTGGCCGGTGGTTCGGTACATTATAAATTACATCTGAAGCGGGAAATCAGCTTATGCAGGGTTGAAAAAACTGGCGTCGCCCCTTGAAAGCACCAATGGAGTGCTTTATGTATTTCACATGAGCACGAAACTTCTGTCCAACGTCGTTCTGGTACTCAATCTTTCAAGGGAAGACCGATCTTCCCTTGAAGAAACGCTGCTTGCCTATCGACGTGCGATGGCAATCCTCGATCAGACCGAAGGCGCCAACCTCGTGGCGCTGCATGCCGCGGCTTACGAGGAGATAAGGGTCAAGACAGGCCTGCCATCCCGCATGGTGACGCTGGCTTTGCGCGACCATAGCCAGCGTGATCCGCAGGAGCCGGTGCGCGACATCCCGCTCGACAGCAAGCTGTTTTCGGTAAAGGGGCCTGACAGCCTCAGCATCGCCACCCTCTCGGGCCGCGTCGTCGTGCCCTACACCGTTCGTGGTTATCACGACGGCTGGAATGACTTTTCAGAAGCGCGCCTCGTTTTCGAGGGCGAGACCATCAGCATCCATGCCGGCATAAAAACCGGCTTCCAACCGAACAGGGAGGCTTCGATGAACAATGAAGGTATTCTCGGGCGGCTCGGGCGTGTCATCGCCGGTGTCATGAACAACGCCGTCGACGCGGCCGAGGCGTCCAATCCGGTCGCCGTTGCACAACAGGCCGTGCGGGAAATTGCCAAGATCGCCGAGGAAGCACGAACGGCCTTGGGCGTGGCGGTTGCCGCCGGCCATCGCCTCAAATCCAAGGCCGCTGACCTCGATGAAGAGATCAGCGACCTCGACGACAAGATCAGGATCGGGCTGGAAAACGGCCGCGAAGATCTGGCCCGGGCCGCAACCGGGCTGCAGATCGATCTGGAGGCGCAGCGCGAAGCGCTGAACAAGGCAATCCTCGAGAATGCCGCCGAAATTGCCGAGGCGGAAACCACCTTGCGCAGCATCGCCTCTGCAAAGGCGGATGCGCAAAAACGGCTCGAAGATGCCAAGCGTGCCGAACGCGCCGCACCTGCCAGCGTGGACGCCACCCCGTCCCAGCGCAATGACCGCCGTCTGGCCGAGGCGCTGGAAGCGATCGAAAGAGTGACCGGCACACCGGCCAAGCCCAATACCGGCGCAGCCGAGGTGGAGGAGCTGGGCCGCATGCAGCGCCAGAGTGCCATCGAAGCGCGGCTCAAGGCTTTCCGGGAGGGCGAACGCTGATGGAGGGCATTGTCCAGCCAGGCACCGCGCCCTTCTGGATCGCCCTGCTGACGGTCGCCGGTCTCGGCATTGTCGAACTCGTCTCGGTCCTGCTCGGCGTATCGGCCTCCGGTCTGCTGGACGACAGTTTCAGCTACCATGCGCCGGGCGATACCGAAGCGGGATTGCTGGGAAGCTGGATGTCCTGGCTCAACGCCGGCGGCGTGCCGCTGCTTGTTCTCGCGGTCATTCTGCTTTCGGTTTTTGCCGTTACCGGTTTCTTCATTCAGGGGGTCGCTTCCACGGTACTTCTCGGACCCTTGCCGCTCCCTCTGGCCATGACCGGCGCGGTTGCTGCGGCCATTCCGGCCACGCGGTCGCTCAGCCTTGCTGTTGCAAAGGTCATTCCACACGATGAGACCAACGCGCTCGAGCAGGCCGACTTTCTGGGGCTCACGGGCGTCGTCACCATCGGGCCGCTTGATCAGGGCAAGCCCGGCACCGTGCGGGTCAAGGACCGGCATGACAATATTCACTTCCTGCGCGCGCAGGCCGCATCCGGTCACACGATCGATACGGGTGCGCAGGTATTGATCGTCGATGGGGCGGATGGGCTTTTCCAGGTCATCCCCGCACCGCCGGATCTGAAAAATTCATAATAGCAGGCACAACAGGGGTTAATTCACCATGGACTTCTTTTCTTTGAGCCTGATTGCCGGTGCCATCGTCACGGCGATCGTCGTCATCGGCATCATCATGACATCGCTTTATACGCGCTCGACGCGCGACAAGGCCTATGTCAGAACCGGCCTTGGCGGCAAAAAAGTCGTACTCGACGGCGGCGCAATCATTCTGCCGATCTTCCACTCCTATTCCTGGGTCTCGCTCAGCACCTTGCGGCTGGAAGTGAAGAGATCCGAACATGAATCGCTGATCACCAAGGATCGCATGCGCGCCGATATCACCGCCGAATTTTATGTGCGCGTGAAGCCGGACGCCGAAAATATCGCGCTCGCCGCCCAGACGCTTGGCGACCGGACAAATGATGCCGATGCGCTGAAATCCCTGGTCGAGGCGAAGTTCGTCGACGGCCTGCGCTCGGTTGCCGCGACCATGTCGCTGCGCGACCTGCAGGAACAGCGCGCCGAATTCGTCAAATCCGTGCAGGCGGCCGTCGCCCATGACCTGCAGTCCAACGGTCTGGAGCTGGAATCGGTGTCGCTGACACGGCTCGACCAGACCGACATCAAGCATTTCAACCCCAACAACACCTTCGATGCGGAGGGCCTGACGGCGCTGACGCGGATCACCGAGGAGCGTAAACGCGAGCGCAACCAGATCGTCCGCGACAACGAAGTCGAAATCGCCACCAAGGACCGCGAAGCCGTGCTGCGCCGCCTGACGATCGAGCGCGAACAGCGCGATGCGGAACTGACGCAGGAACGCGATATCGCCAACAAAACAGCGGAAACCCGCGCCGAAGCCGCACGCGCCGAACAGGCGGCCCGTCTGAACGAGGAGACCGCAAAGCTCGATACCGAACGCGGCATTGCCGAGCGGGATGCGGAAGCCCGTCAGGCGCGCGAGACCGCCCGCATCGAGGCCGAGCGCGGCATCGCCGAGCGCGAGGCGGAAGCCCGCAAGATCACCGAAACCGCCCGGATCGAAGCGGCGATCGCCGTTGCCCAGAAGGTGGAGCAGGAACAAGCCGCACGTGCCAAGGCGGATGAAGCCAAGGCCGCCGCCATCACCGCCGAAGAACAGGTGGCAACCGCGCGCGAAGTGGAAATCGCCGAACGCGCCAAGCGCATTGCCGTGATCGACGCCCGCAAGGCGGCCGAACAGGAAGCGACGGCGATCACCGTGAAGGCGGAAGCCGAACGCGAAGCTGCGGAAAACCTTGCCGCCGCCGCCAAGATCGGCGCTGAAGCCGAGGCGCAGGCCGCCAAAATCCGCGCCGAAGGCGTCATCGCGCTCGGTGATGCCGAGGCGCAGGCGGAGCGTGCGAAAAACGATGCACGCAATGCGCTTTCCGGCGACATCATCGAATTCGAACTTGCCCGCGCAAGGATCGCCATCATCCCCGAGGCGCTGGCCGAAGCGATGAAGCCGATCGAGAAAATTTCCGACATCCGCATCTTCAGCGCCGGAAATCTGGCGGGCGCACTCGGTGGCGGCAGCGACGGGCAAAGTGGCAATGGCCTGGGCGACCTTTCAAGCCAACTGCTGAGCTTCACCGCGCAGAAGCCGGTTCTCGATGAAATCCTCGCACAGGCCGGCTTCAAGGGCGCCGACCCGACACAGGCCCTGCTCGCGGCATCGATTACGAATGCCACGGATCGCCCAGCGCCGGAAAGGCAACCAGCGAAGGAAACGTAAGGAAGCCCGGCATTCCTTCCGGCGATGACACCAAGCGCGGTCACCCTGGCGGTGGCCGCGCTTTTTGTTCCAGACTTGTCTTGATGGCCCTGCCTGCCACACACAGGATTACAGCCCCGCAGTCGGGTCCCGCCATTCGCGGAAACAGTCCTGGAGAGACTGCCGCAGGCCGTGCTCCAGCGTATCGAACGCGGTCATGTTCTGACGCGCCAGCGAAATAACCCATGCGCCCTGAAGCCCGATTACCAGTTTCTCGGCATCAGCCTCCGGGTGCTGATTTCCGAACCGCCGTGCCTGGGCAGCGATCCGGGCCAGCCAGTCACCCAGCACATCCGCACCGATCTGGCGCAAATCGGGCTTTTCATCCCCGGCCTGAATGATGCTGAGCACGGGGCAACCCATGATCCGGCCGTTGTCCTGCGAAAGGCGGGCTATTGCGCGGCAGAGCGCCACCGAACCGATGGCGAAGCTCTCCGCATCATTGAAACTCGCATCGATCAACTCGGCGATCTTCCGGCCCGCCCACCGTGTCGCCTCGGCGGCGAGCTGCTCCTTGCCGCCGGGAAAATGATAATAGAGCGAGCCTTTCGGCAGGCCCGCTTCGGCAAGTATCTCAGCCAGCCCAACACCCGCATAACCGCGCCGCCGAAACAGCGCGGAGGTGGCCCGGATCAGGGTATGGCGGTTTTTGCTTTCATCCATCCCCATGTTCTAAACACTGTAGACCGTTCGGTCCAGCAATGTTATTAGACCAATCGGTCCAAAGGGAGCGAGGTACGGATGACGGACATTGCAGAAAGCCGGGAAATCAGTATCGCTTCGGAGGGCAACATGCTTGCCGGGCGGTTTTTTCCGCCTGTGGGACCTGTAGCTGCTCACCTTGTCCTTCACGGCGCCACCGGCGTTCCCGCGCGCTATTATCGTGCCTTCGCCACGTGGGCGGCAAGACAGGGCATCGGCGTCCTGACCTATGATTACCGCGACTTCGGCGCATCGCGGCGACGCCCGATGCGCGAGAGCCGCGCGACGATGGCCGACTGGGGAGTTGCCGACCAGATGGCGGCAGAAACGGCGCTGCGCCAGATTGCGCCGCACGGGCCAATCTGGCTGCTCGGCCATTCCCTCGGCGGACTGACATTTCCCTTTCGGCGTCATGACGAGCGGCTTGAACGAGTTATCACCGTCGGCTCCGGCTTCGCCCATGTCAGCGACCACCCGTGGAGTTATCGACCGGCGGTGATCGCGTTCTGGTATCTGCTGGGCCCGCTCGCCACTGCCCTGACGGGCTATCTGCCCGGACGCAGGCTGCTTCTGGGCGCGGATCTGCCCGCCGGAATTTACTGGCAATGGCGCCGCTGGTGCACGAACCGGAATTTCTTCCGTGGCGATATCGGCAAATCGCTGCCGGAACCGGATTTCTCGGCCACCCGTTTCGATCTGCGCATGATGACGATGGCAGACGATGTCGTGGTTCCGCCTGCCGCCGTCTGGCGTTATGCCGACGCTTTTCCGCCGGGAAGCCTTAGCCGCAGAACCCTGCGGCCGGAAGAATTCGGCCTTACGTCCCTGCGCCATATCGAGGTCATGTCGGAACGTGCCGCAGCGGCATGGCCGGCAATATTAGGGCTGGAGGAGATGCCCACCGGGTCGCGGTTTTAGTAGTCAGCCACCATTCAATCCATCGCAGGCGGTTTTGCGCGCCTGAAAGCCGACGATCAGCGCAACGCTCAACACCACCAGCGGCGCAATGGCGTGACCGAACTCTCCATTCGACAGGACGGTACCGGCTGCCGCAACCATCACCACGCTGGCAAGCGCCGCACCCGCCAGCCGTGTCGGCCGATATGCGATGAGAAGAGCCGCCGCAAATTCCAGAGTCCCGGTGAGATAGTTGAACCCGTCGGGATAACCCCAGCGTCTGTAATCGGCGAGGATCGTTTCGGATGCGAAGATATTGCCGATCCCGCCGAGAACGAAAAAGGCGGACAAAAGCCAGGCAAGGATGGATTTCCAGGGCAGGTTACGCATGAGGGCTCCTGATTGCGGGCTGAGTGCCATGAAGGAAGGTGGAAACGGCGTCATGCGCGAGACGGGAGACTTCGCCGGCCGGAAGCGGCAAGCTTATGGCCCCGACGAGCGCACGCAGTTGCGGACCGGTAACAACAAGCCCGATAAACTGCTCGGCAAGCTTTTCCGGCGGGAGATTTCCGCGCAATTCCGGTAAGCGCGGACGCAGCCAGTCAGCAAGAATCTCAACGCCCGTATCATGACCGGAACGCAGGATTGCCTGCGCAAGCTCGGGAAAACGTTGCCCCTCGGCAATCATCAGGCGCTGCAATGCCAATGTGCGTGGCTGCAGCACCACCTCAAGCAGCCTCTCGCCAAACATGACAAGCGCCGGACCGATTTCTCCGCTGCCGACATCGAGCTGGCGAAGCGGTGCAGCCTGTTCGTTGCAGAGCCGTGTGATGACATCCACGAACAGCCCCTGCTTGCCGCCAAAATGCTCATAGATGTTTCGGCGCGATCCACCGGCCTTTGCGATGAGCGTGTCCAGCGATACCGCCTCATATCCCTGATCGAGAAAGAGGTTGGCGGCAGCATCCATCAGGGCCTGTATCCGCGCCACACCGCGCGCCGTTGGCAAATGGTCTTCCGTCATGTCCGATTCCCGCTCGCTTTATGGTATGGTATGATACCGTACCATTTTACGCAAGATGTCTGCGACTTACCGGTTCGCGCTGATGCATTTGCCCGAAAACGATTGCCACTCGCTCCCGATTTGGCTAGAAAGCCCTCGCGCGGGACGACCCGCGCCTTGAAACGTTCCGGGGACGGCCCTGACTCTCAATCTTGGGATCAGGATGACCGATTTACCGAACGCCCTCCCTGTCTCCGACCTTCCATTACACGCACGGTCTTCCTGCGTCCGGCCCAGCCGCGACCCCGGATACCGGCGTATCCCCGTCATTGCCGAAATTTACTGAAGGATCTCCCATGGCCGGCCCCATCGAGCAATTCGAAGTCAGACCTATCGTTGAAATCACAGTCGGGGATATCGACCTCAGTTTCACCAATGCCTCGGCATACATGTTCCTCACCGTCACACTGGCCAGTTCATTCCTGCTTCTGGCAACGGGCAAGGCCCGCCTCGTGCCTGGCCGCTGGCAATCAGGCGCTGAACTGCTTTACCAGTTCGTTGCCAGGACATTGCGGGACAATGCCGGCGAACAGGGGATGCGGTTCTTCCCCTTCGTATTCTCGCTTTTCATGTTCATCCTGTTCGCAAACATGATCGGCATGTTTCCCTATGCCTTCACCGTAACCAGCCAGATCATCGTCACATTCGGCCTGGCCATGATGGTGTTTGGCACCGTCACGCTCTACGGCCTGTTCAAGCACGGCATCGGATTTTTCGGCCTGTTCAAACCCGCCGGCATCCCGGCAATTCTGGCGCCCATCATCGTGCCGATTGAAATCATCTCCTACATGTCGCGCCCGGTCAGCCACTCCGTTCGCCTGTTTGCGGTGATGCTCGCCGGTCATATCACCCTGAAGGTCTTTGCAGGCTTTGTCGTCTCGCTTGCCAGCGTCAATGCCCTCGGCGTGATCGGCGCCATCGCGCCGCTCTTCATGACGGTGGCGATCACCGCACTGGAGTTTCTGATGGCCGCCATTCAGGCCTACGTGTTCACCATGCTGACCTGCATGTATCTCAACGACGCCCTGCATCCGGGACACTGACACGCCGCCCGCAGTCCGGTTTCGAATGGAATATCCACCGCCATGCCTGATGCCCCTTGCCCGAAAAAGGGACATCAGGCGCGCTGACGCTCCCCGGAAGGCCGGTGCAAACGTTCAAGGATCAGGGGCAAAACCCCGCCGGCACGCAAAATGGCGATCTCCGCCCTCGTTTCGATCGCCGCAGACGCCTCGAAGGAAATCGAAGCCCCGTCGGGCCGCGTGATCGTTACGGGTACCGCACAGCGGGGCGCGATCGACAGGGCATCGGCATCGACACTGATCATGTCGCGAGCGGTCAGCCTGAGCTGCACGGGGTCCAGCCCTTCCGGAAGCCGAAGCGGCAGGACACCCATACCGATCAGGTTCCAGCGGTGAATGCGCTCAAAACTCGTCGCCAGCACCGCCCGAACACCCAGAAGCGCAACGCCCTTGGCCGCCCAGTCGCGGGAGGAGCCCATTCCGTAACGCTCTCCCGCCACGACAACGACCGATCTGCCTTCGGCTTCGTATCGCTGGGCCGCATCCCAGAGAGAAAGCATGTCGCCCGTTCCGGCATGGATGGTCGAGCCGGCGGGAATGCCGGCCCCCAGAAGATTGCGCACCGTCTTGTTGGTGAAGAGGCCGCGTATCATGACCTCCCAATTGCCGCGCCGTGAAGAAAAGACATTCAGATCAAGCGGATTTTCACCGTGCCCGATGAGGTAGCGCCCCGCATCGCCCGCTGCGGGAATGGCACCGGCGGGCGAGATATGGTCGGTCGTAATATCGTCGCCAAGCGCAAGGATCGGATGGGCGTCATAGGCGCCAAGCCTCGTCCCATTGCCGAAGCCGGCGAAAGGTGGCCGCCGGATATAGGTCGACTTTTCATCCCAGGGAAAAAGCGTCGTTGTGGGCGCGGGAAGCTCCTTCCAGGCTTTGCTTGCCTCGGCGGCATCATAGGCGGGGGCGAAATCCGCGATCCGCGACGCCCTCTCCACGGCCGCATCGATCTCGGCAGCGGTCGGCCAGATCATCGGAAGCGTGACGGGAGTACCGTCTTCTGCGATGCCGAGAGGATCATTCATGATATCGAGCTCGACCGTACCGGCCAGCGCGAAGGCCACGACCATGGGCGGCGAGGCCAGAAACCCGGCTTCCAGCTGGGGATGAACCCGGCCGGGGAAATTGCGGTTGCCGGAAAGAACCGCGACGGGAAGAATGTCCCGCTCCGCCATCGCCTTCGCAACCGGGCTGGTGAGCGGACCGGAATTGCCGATGCAGGTCGTGCAGCCGTAACCGACGATGCCGAAGCCGACAGCCTCCATATCGGCCAGCAGACCGGCGCGGGCAAGATAATGCTCCGCGGTCGGTGATCCGGGAGCGGTGGAGGTCTTGACCCAATGCGGCGGACGCAGGCCATGGGCGTTGGCTTTGCGCGCCAGAAGCCCGGCGGCGATCAGGAGCCGGGGATCGGATGTGTTTGTGCAGCTGGTTATCGCGGCGATTGCGACAGCCCCGTCGTTCGGCTCACCTTCGAGAGAAAGCGCGCCTTTTTTCCTCATCGCGGCAATCGCCTTGCGCGTTGCACTCACGGAAATCCTGTCCTGGGGGCGGCGTGGCCCGGCAAGGCTTGGCTCGACACTGGAGAGATCAAGATCGAGGGTCGCGGTATAGCGGGGATTGGCGTCGGGATCGAACCATATTCCAACACGTCTGGCATAGGCCTCCACCAAGGCGGCATGATCCGGTGCCCGCCCGGTCTTGAGCAGATAATCGATCGACTGGCGGTCAATCGGAAAATAACCGCTATTCGCTCCGAATTCCGGAGTCATGTTGGCGATGACCGCGCGGTCGCCCGCCGTCAGGCCGGAAACACCCGGCCCGTAAAATTCCACATATTTATCCTGCAGATCGATCTGGCGCAGCAGATGCGTGACGACGAGCGCGAGGTCCGTGGCAAGCACGCCCTCTTTCAGCGCCCCCGTCAGCCGGACCCCGACAACATCCGGCACACGAAGGGCGACGGGCATGCCGAAAAAGACGCTTTCGGCCTCCAGCCCACCGACACCCCAGGCAAGCACCCCGATGCCATTGATCATCGGCGTATGGCTGTCCGTACCGATCAACGTGTCCGGCATGGCCCATAATGTCCCGTCGCGGCGCTGCGCGGTCACAACAGTCGCCAGCCGTTCGAGGTTGAGCGTATGCATGATGCCAGTGCCGGGAGGATGGGTCCGGAAATCGGCAAGCGTATTCGTTGCCCATTTCATGAAACTATATCGTTCCGCATTCCGCTCATATTCGCGCTCCATATTGCGAAGAAGCGCGGATGAGGTGGCAAAGACATCCACCGCGACGGAATGATCGGTCGACACATCCACCGGAACGACCGGATTGAGAAGGGCCGGATCGCCCCCCGCCTCCGCAAGCGCCGAGCGCATTCCGGCAATATCAACGAGAGCCGGGCCGCAGGTCGTGTCATGCATCAGGACCCGGTTCGGCAGAAACGGAATTTCAACCTCGCTGCTACCCGTTTCAAGCCAGTCGATCATCGCGGCTTTCGCGCGGGCCGCATCGTCTCCTCCAGTGCGAAGAACGTTTTCCAGCAATATGCGATGAACATAGGGCATGCGCGCCAGGCAGCTTCCCGCCTCCGCGGGAAGATCGACAATGTCGTAACTGAGGCCGTTTATATCGAGTTTGGTACGCATGCTATTATGTTCCGTTCAGGCACTGCGGGAAGAGGACTGGCCGACCTTGAGCTGCCCGGTCGGACTATCATCGGCATCGGGGCCGGGGAAACGCATGAACCATGTCATGAAGAACGAAATGATCAACAGGACCGCAAGGAACATGAGGCCGCCCAATGGGCTTCCCGTCGCCGTTTTCGCATAGCCCATGGCATAAGGACCCACAAAGCCGCCGAGATTGCCGATGGAATTGATCGCCGCGATCGAGACGGCGGCCGTGGCGCGTGTCAGGAACAGGCCCGGAAGCGACCAGAACGGCGACTTGAAGGCATATATGCCCGCCAAAGCCACGGAAATCAGACCGATTGCGACATAGGGATCACGCGTCAGGCCCGTGGCGGCCAGCGCGACACCGCCGATCAGCAGCGGTACGGCGCTGTGTTTCTGTCTGTCACCCGTGCGATCCGAGTTCTTCGACCACAGCACCATCGCGACGGTGGCAAGAGCGTAGGGCACCATCGCGACGAGACCGATCTGGAAATGGGTCAGATCCTGTCCCAGTCCCTGAATGATCTGCGGCATCCACAGACCGATTCCGAGATTGCCGACCTGATAGATGAAATAAATCGCCGAGAGAAACAAAACCTTCGGATTGGAAATCGCCTGCCAGAGACCAAGATGCTGAACGTGCCGTCGTTTTGTGTGATCGGCCTCCAGTTCCGTGACAAGCCAGTTGCGCTCCTCATCCGTCAGCCACTTCGCCTTTTCAGGCCGGTCGGTCATATAGAAATAGTTGAAGATACCGGCTGCAACGGCGGGGAACCCTTCAAGGATCAGCATCCAGCGCCAGCCGGCAAGTCCGAAACCGCTGACATTGTCCATGATCCAGGTGCTGAGCGGCGCTCCCATGAGATAGGAGACCGGAATGGCGGCCGTGAAGAATGCGACCGTCGTTGCCTGTTCCCTGGCCCGGAACCAGTAGGTCAAATAGATGATGATGCCAGGAAAAAAGCCCGCTTCGGCGACGCCAAGCAGGAAGCGCAGCGTATAAAGCTGCCAGGCCTCCTGGACAAAACCTGTCAGGACGGCAACCGCTCCCCACGTCAGCAGGATACGCGAAATCCAGATACGCGAACCATATTTCTGCAGAGCGACGTTGCTCGGCACTTCGAAAAGAAAATAACCGATGAAGAAGATGCCGCCGGCGAATCCGAAGGCTTCCGCGGACAAGGCCAGATCCTTGTTCATCTGAAGCGCGGCATAACCAAGATTGGCGCGGTCAAGATAAGAGATGACATAAAGAATGAAGGTGTAGGGGACGATCCTCCAGAAGACCTTTCTCATCGTGGTCTTCTCGAGTCTGCCGATATCTGTGAGCGTCATGGCTACCTCCCCCAACGCATCATTGTTCAATTGCCTCCCAAGGCACGGCATTTTTTACATAACGTGATTATAAAATGCAATTGATATTTACGAGGCCTCAATTTAATAAAGGCCCATGACGCTGGAGGAGCATCGGCATGAAACATGCGAGGGACCTGTATGCCTATGTCGGGGCAAGAACGACGCAAAAGCGCAATGCCCGTGGCGACGGCCTGAACGTTTACCGGCTGACGCGGGAGTTCCAGTGGGTTCACCTGCAATTGCTGGAACTCGAAAACCCCTCATTCCTGGCCTTCGACCGCACCGGACAATGTCTCTATACCGTGCACGGCGATTCCGACCGTGTCTCCTCATTTGCCATTGGCAAGGACACGGGCACGCTCACCCTCCTCAATGAACAGTCGACGAGGGGGCGCAATCCCGTTCACCTGTCCTTCGACCCTTCAAACCGGTACATGGTGGTGGCAAACCACATCACATCGTCGCTGGCACTCCTGCCCCGGTTCGATGATGGCAGTCTCGGGCCGGTTTGCGATCTGGCGGATGTCACGGGCGCCATCGGCCCGCATCGCATCGAGCAGGCGCTGCCGAAACCGCATCAGGTCGAGTTCGATCCCAGCGGAAAATGGATTGCCGTTCCGGACAAGGGAACGGACAAGGTGCTTGTCTTTGCCGTTGATACGGCGGGCAGCGTCCTGAAGGAAATCGGCCATTGCGCAGCGCGCGAGACCTCCGGGCCGAGGCACATCGCGTTCCATCCGCAGGGCCAGCTGGCCTATGCCATCAATGAACTTGATTCCACCGTCACCGGCTATCGCTTCGATCAGCACACCGGAAAACTGGAACCGTTTCAAATCCTGTCCTCCCTTCCGGACAGCTTCACCGCGAATAGCCGTGCATCGGAAATCCGGATCTCGGATGACGGACGTTTTGTCTATGCCTCCAATCGCGGCAGCGACACGATCGCGGGCTTCGCCATTGGCGATGGCGGCCGCCTCGATCTCATCGGTCATTGGTCGACAGCGGGAAGAACACCGCGGTTTTTCACGATTCTGCCCGGCAACGGGATGCTTGTGGCAAACGAGGATTCCGACACCGTCGTCGCCTTCGATATCGACCAGCATACGGGACGATTGATCCCGAGGCATGAGGTCCTTCGCGTCGGAAGCCCGGTCTGTATCGTGACGAAACCCGTGGGCTAGATTTTCGGAGACTTGATGCGGCTGGCGCCCATGATGTGGGTATAGAGAAAAGCGGCAGCCTCGTTGCGGCGCCCATGTTCGATCAGGTCGAGGATTTGCAGATGCTCCTCCGTCTGCCGGGGCAGGCGGCTGCGGTCTATGGTGATGTGATATTCGATGAGCCGGCGCAGACGGTTGATACGTTTGATCGCATCCAGGAAAAATTCGTTCTGCGAGCAGGCGACGAGCATCTCGTGAAACTCGTTGTTGGCCTTGAAGATTTCAGCGCGTGACCATGTCTCATATCCGCCGTCGCGCAGCCTTGTCTGCACCTCCCGCGCCCGCTTGAGCCCTTCGGCATTGGGCTCGAAACTTGGAAGCAGCATGGCCTGCTGCTCGATCACGGCGCGAAACGCATAACCGTCCTCATAGCTCTTTTTCGACGTCAAGGCCTGCGTGAACGCCCAGCCATTGCCGGGCAGGCGCTCGATCCAGCCTTCTTCCGCAATGCGCCGAAGAACTCTCAGAAGCTTGGTGCGCGGCAGATCGTAAAACCGCATGAGTTCGTTCTCGCTCAAGCGCTCGTCGAGTTTGCCCGCGAGACGATCTTCGGCGATGCGGAAATAGATCGCCTCATCACCCTCGCCATCCTCGACACCCGCAGATTTCACATCCTCGAGACTGCCGGGATCAACGGCCAGAAAATAACCCCGATTCGGCTCCGCCCGCACAACGCCCTGGGTCTCGAGTTGCTTGAGCGCGCTCATGATGGGGGCACGGGAGACACGAAAGGCATCCGCCAGCATTTGAAGAGGAAGGTGCTCACCCTTGCCGATGCCGTTCGTCTGGATGAATTCAATGACGTTTCCGACGATCTGGGGCGTAAGACTTTTCCGTACCATGGGGCTCGCTCTGTAGTTTTGCCCAGTTTTGTATGATCCCCCGCTTCAAAGCAACAGGCGGCAGCCCCTTCGGGCTGCCGCCTCACCGTTCAATCCTCGTCCTGCCGGAAGCGAGAAAGCCCCTTGAAGACGAAGGGTGCGATCAGCGCAATCAGTGCGAAGGCGATCATCGTCGCCGAACTCGGATGCTGCAACAGGATCATCGGATCACCAAGGCTCATCTGCAGCGAACGCCTCAGGGCGCTGTCGGCCAATGGCCCGAGGATGAGACCGACAACGGCGGGCGCGACCGGATAGTCGAATTTCCGCATGAAAAAGCCGACAACGCCAAACCCGGTCAGCAGCAAGAGTTCCACGACGGAAGGATTGGCCGCGATGGTTCCCATGGAGGCGAAGACGAGGATACCCGCATATAGCCATGGCAAGGGAATGGCCAGAAGACGCACCCACAATCCGACCAGCGGAAGATTGAGCACCAGCAACATGACATTGGCAATGAAGAGGCTGGCAACCAGCCCCCAGACGAGATCCGCATGCTGCGCAAACAGCAGTGGACCCGGCTGGATATTATACTGCTGGAATCCCGCCAGCATGACCGCCGCCGTGGCGGAGGTGGGCAGCCCAAGCGTGAGCAGGGGAACGAGCGTACCAGCGGCCGAAGCATTATTCGCGGCTTCGGGACCGGCGACACCCTCGATTGCGCCCCGGCCGAATTCTTCCGGCTTTTTCGACAGCTTCCGCTCGATATTATAGCTGAGGAAGGTCGGAATCTCCGCGCCGCCGGCGGGCAGCGCACCGATCGGAAAACCGATCACGGTCCCGCGCAGCCACGGTTTCCATGACCGTTTCCAGTCCTCGAGCGTCATCCAGATCGATCCTTTGACGGGGATCGGCTTTTCCGGCTTATGCAGGTGGCGGGAAGCGACAAGCAGCGCTTCGCCGATGGCGAAGAGGCCGACCGCCAGCGTCGTCACCTCGACACCGTCCAGAAGTTCCGGCACGCCGAAGGTCAGGCGCGCTTGCCCGGTCAGTTGATCGATACCCATCAGGCCGAGCCAGAGACCGAAGGCAAGGCTGGTGAGGCCCCTGAGCGGTGATGAGCCGAATGTCGCGGAAACGGTGACGAAAGCGATCAGCATCAGCCCGAAATAATCCCACGGACCGAACTGGACGGCGACCTTGACGAGAATGGGCGCAAGGAATGCAAGGCCGAAAGTGGCTATCAAAGCCGCGACGAAGGAACCGATCGCGGCCGTGGCAAGCGCCGGACCGCCGCGACCCGCCCGCGCCATCCTGTTGCCCTCCAGCGCCGTCACCACCGACGCACTTTCTCCCGGGGTATTGAGCAGGATGGCCGTCGTCGACCCGCCATACATGCCGCCATAATAGATGCCGGCAAACATGATGATCGAACCGCCGGGATCGAGCTTGAAGGTCACCGGCAGCAGAAGGGCGACCGTTAGCGCCGGGCCGATACCGGGAAGGACACCGACAGCCGTGCCGATGATGACCCCCACGGCGGCAAAGACCAGATTTGCCGGCTCGATCGCGGTGGCAAAGCCTTGAAACAGGGCAAGAAGCGAATCCATGACCACCTCAAAACAGACGCTCGAGCGGCCCCAGGGGCAGCGCAAGGGTCAGGAGCTTGTTGAACATGAGAAAGATGAGGACGGCGATGATCGCTCCCAGACAGAGGTCCACCGGCAGCGCCCTGCGCCCGAATGCCCGGGCAGTGAAGGCGAAAAGCAGCGTCGAACCGAGAATGAAGCCACCGCCAAGCCAGATTGCGCCGATCAGACCCGACAGGGCAATGGCGATCCAGCCCACCGCCTTCCAGTCGGTTGGCTCGTCCTCCAGTTCGGCTGGCCTGAAGGCGCTGACCAGATGCCCGAGCGCCAGGGCGACAAACAGCAGGGCGACGAAATAGGAAGCCGCATTCGCGCTCATGCCATAGGTCGCACGCGCCGTCATGCGGCTCGCATCCCAGTAAGTGATGACCGCTATGGCGAACAGAATGACGGCGACGGCCACCGCGGGCGGATTGCGCAGTGAAGATGTTTTGGATGTCATGATATTCCTCGCAAGCGGGAAGCGGTCTCTCCGCCTCCCGCGCTGGCCAGATCAGTCGGCAAGGCCGATGGATGTCAGGATGGTCCGGACGCGTTCGGTTTCAGAGCCGATAAAACTCTTGAACTCCTCCGAGGGCGCATAATAGTCGGTCCATCCGCGAGCTTTCAGAACAGTCTGCCACTCGCCCGATTTGACGGTCTTTTCAACGGCCGCCTGCAATGCCTCCAGCTCCTTGCCCTCGACACCCGGTCCGGCGAAGACACCACGCCAGTTCACCAGCTCTATGTCGAAACCCTGAGCCTTCAGCGGCTTGGCTTCGATGCCCGGGATAGGCTCGGGATAGGATATGGCGAGCGCCCGCAGGTCGCCGGACTTGATCTGACCTTCCCATTCGCCATAACCCGAAACGCCTGCCGTCGCCTGCCCGCCGAGCATCGCGGCAAGGGACTCGCCGCCGCCGGAATAGGCGACATAATTGACCTTGGCCGGGTCCTGCCCGGATGCCTTGGTCACCAGCGCCGCCAGAATATGATCGGCGCCGCCGGCCGATCCTCCGACCCAGATGGCCTTGGCCACGTCCTTGCCGATGGTCGCCTGCAGATCGGCCATCGTCTTGATCGGCGAATCCTTCGGCACGACAATGACGAGCGGATCGCCGGTGAGGCGGGCAAGAGGTGTCACCTGCGTCAGATCGACGGGCGACCTGTTGGAAATGCTGGCGCCGATCAGCGTGATGCCGGCAACGAGCAACTGGTTGGAGCTGCCCTTGGCCTGCCCGACAAATTGCGCCAGCCCAACCGTGCCGCCGGCGCCGGGTACGTTT
This sequence comes from Agrobacterium sp. OT33, assembly GCF_017313365.1. Classification (NCBI taxonomy): domain Bacteria; kingdom Pseudomonadati; phylum Pseudomonadota; class Alphaproteobacteria; order Hyphomicrobiales; family Rhizobiaceae; genus Agrobacterium; species Agrobacterium sp. OT33. Next base: position 23,285 of record NZ_JAFLMZ010000013.1, read on the forward strand.
ATGACCTGTACGCTCTTGGCGGCACCGGTCGTCATCATGACCTCCTGAAGCGAGCGCGATGCCGCATCCCAGCCGCCGCCTGCCCCGGCCGGCGCGGTGATCGTCAATTCCAGCTGCTGCGCCTTCACGGGTGTTACGGCGAAGCTTGCGGCAGCGAGTGCGGCCGCAAAGCCAAATCCGATTAATTTTTGCATAGGTTCCTCCGACAGACTTCATGCTCCCTCCGAGCATTCGGCGAACTTGCATTATATAATTACAAAAGTAAATATCCGCGTGAACGCGATTTCTGCCTGCAGGCCTTTGCCGGTCCTCCCGTGCACATGATGCAGCCGAGATGCACCGAACGAAGCGCCCGACACCCCTCGCGCATTTTTTCCCCGGTCAGAAACAGGGACGCACTCTGCTTATATGACGCCATGCTGCGCTTCAGACGCTGAAAGACATTCGCGATCCAGCGGTTTCGAAGGGCGTTTCCTTGCTGCTGGAACAGGTGGAGAATACGGAGCGGAGTTGCAAAATTGGGGAAACGCGGCATCTCAGCGCGAGACCGGTTGGCCCTATGCGACATTCTGCCCGGTCCTTGCCTCAAGCCGATGCGTGGCGGAAAGAACGGGCATCACAACTGGCACGATGCCTGGTTGTCTTCAAAAAGCCGCCATCTTTGACTTCACCGGCTATCGCCTTCAGGACGGTCGTTCTCAGAGCGCAGGGAAAGTCCGAACGACACCATCGTGCAACCCGCCACAAGAAGATCCGCAGCCAGAATGATGTCTGGTCCGGCACCGAGCCGGAAACAACGATCGACGACCAGCCAGAGGATAAAAAACAGTGTGGTCCATCCACCCGCCAGGAGGGATGCGGCGCCCCGGCGCGGGCGGAGCGTTTCGCCAACCCAGAGCCGCAGCAATGCGAGACCGAGAAACAGGCCGCAGAAAAGCAGGAAAATGGCGGGGGACAGCAGGCCCTGATCGACACAGACGACGCATCCCATGGCCGCCTGAAAGGCGCCGATGGCAATCCAGTCCGGGTAAGGTACCGGACGCGCAAGCCGCATGATGATGATCGCGAAGAGCAACCCGCCCAGCATTGGTGCCAGACCCGGCAGATACCCCTCGAAATTCCGCTCAAGAAACCTGTTGGCGAGCGACAACAGGGCAAAATCAAGAAGAATCACACCGAGCGCGACGATCCTCAGCCAGTCGGACGGTTTCTGGAAACGGTTCGAGCCGGTCTCCCGTCCCCAGCGGATGAAAAGGCGGAGCCGGGGGAAAAGAGACGGGGCACGTTGGTGGGGAAAAACGTGCCCCGTCCGATGTCCGGCGATGGGCGCTGCGGACATCACAGGCCCTGACTGTGGGGGACGATACGTCAGAGCCATGGTTATCGGAGGCGGACCGGCCGCGAAGTCCGCATAGCCTCCCGAAACGAACAGGTCGCCACGGAGCGAAAGGGACTGGTGTGGAACATTTTCCCGATCCTGCGTCATTTTCGGAAACGCCTCCTCCATTCGCCAACCGGTTCGCTTTCGAGGTCACACCGGTCAACCAGCCCCATCCGCAAGGGTGGAAAGGGCCATGTCTTTATATATACATACAACACGTTTGTAAATTCGAACCTAATCATCTTTCCTCACCAGCGCGCGTCAGACGTGGTTTGCCTGCCCTGACTTTTTTCAGGAGTGGTTCAGTTTCGATCCGGGTGTTTTTGCTGAAGCCCGGCCAGCAACGTTGTAATCAGAAGGCTTCCGTCCTGAGAAAGCGTGAAGACGCTCTTTCTCAAGGCCCATTCCGTAATGAGGCCGCCTATGGCCGCATAAAGCATGGACGCAGCCTTTTCCGGTGTCCATGGCTTCATCATTCCGGGGTTGCGCTCGACGGCCCTGAATATGCGCACGAACAATTCGTGCATTTCCTCGGGAAAGGTATTTTGCGCCGCCTCGTCTTTTTCCGCCATAACGATATCGAGCCGCATCATGACCCGCAGCAGACCGCGCTGACGGGGATCCTGCTCCAGCTGCCTGAAAGTGTCGGCGATGATGTCGCCGAGCTTTTCGATGGAAGCGGAGCTGCGACCCTCGGAAAGTTCATCGGCAAATCGCCTGAATGGTTCCTGCGCCTCGTTTCTGAGGGCGAGCAGAAGACCGTGCTTGTTCTTGAAGTGCCAGTGGATCGCCCCGCGGGTCACGCCGGAAAGAGCAGCGATTTCTTCCAGGCTCACATTGTCGTAGCCCTTGTCCAGAAACAGGGTCTCCGCCGCCTGCAAGATCTGGCGACCGGTTTCCGCCGCCTGCTCCTTGGTTCTCCTCACGTCTCTCAACTCCCATGACTGAATTGCGCCGTTGCTTTTCTACATGGACCAGCACGGCAAAAGCAAACCGCCGCCCCGCCGCAGCTCGTCGCGGCGGGGCGGTAATTCATCGGCCTCAGGCGGTTTTCGGCTCCGCCACCTTCACCCTCCTGCGGCGAAAGATATCCGATATCAGCACGAAGAAGACCGGCACGAAAACAATCGCCAGCAAAGTCCCCGTCACCGTTCCGAAGAAGGTGGCAAAACCGATTGCCTGGCGCGCGCCGGCGCCGGCGCCTGTCGATATGACCAGCGGAATGACACCGAGACCAAAGGCAAGCGAGGTCATCAGGATCGGCCGGAAGCGAAGTTTCGCCGCCTGGCAAACCGCCTCGAATGCGCTTTCGCCAAGCTGCGCCATTCTCTCTCGCGCAAATTCGACGATCATGATGCCGTTCTTGCCCGTCAGGCCGACCACGGTCAGAAGACCCACCTGGAAATAGACGCCGTTCGACTGCCCACCGATCCACGCACCCAGAAGCGCACCGAGGATACCGACCGGCATGGCGAGCAGAACCGCAACGGGAATGGTCCAGCTTTCATAGAGCGCCGCAAGGCAAAGGAACATGGTTGCCAATGCCAGCCCGTAGAGAGGTAGGGCGCCGGCACCGGCATCCTTTTCCTCGAGCGACATTCCCGTCCATTGCAGGCTGAAGCCCGGCGGCAGTTTCGCCGCGAGCGCCTCCATTTCCGCCAGCGCCTCACCCGAGGAGAAACCCGGAGCCGCCGACCCTTCGATCGACATGGCGGGCAGGGCGTCATAACGGCTGACCTGTTGAGGGCCGAAAACCCAGTTCTGGCTGGCGATGGTCGAAAGATCGACGAAATCGCCATTCGCATTCGGCACCCGCCAGAGAGCAAGATCCTCCGGCCCGGTGCGGGCCAAAGGCTCGCCCTGCACGTAAACGCGCTTCATGCGCCCCTCGTAAAGGAAGTCGTTCACATAGGAACTCGACCAGACGGTGGTCAGGAACGAGCCGACATCCGCAGCGCTGAGGCCAACGGCGCCGGCCTTGCCCCAGTCGATGTTGAGTTCGAACTGGGAAGCATCCTCCACACCGTTCGGCCGGACCGCCATGAGTTTCGGGCTTTGCGCCGCCAGACCCAGCAGCATGTTGCGCGCTTCCAGAAGCTGCTCGTGGCTCTGGCCGGAACGCGCCTGGAGGAAGGCGGTAAAGCCGTTGGAATTGCCGAGTTCCGTGACCGCCGGCGGTACCAGCGGAACCACGATCGCTTCCTTGATGCCGCCCATCAGAGGCCCGAAGGCACGCGCGGCGATGGCCTGGGCGGAGTTTTCCTTGCCCTTGCGCTCTTCCCAGTCCTTCAGCTTGACGAACATCATGCCCATGTTCTGGCCCTGACCGGCAAAGGAGAAACCACGAACCGAGAAGACAGACTCGACGTTCTGGGCTTCGGCATTCATGTAGTAGTTTTCCACCTTGCCCAGAACCGCCTCGGTATTTTGCGCGGTCGAACCGGGTGGCGTCTGGATGATGGTCATCAAGGTTCCCTGATCCTCGTCGGGAAGGAACGAAGTTGGCGTCTTCTGATAAAGGAAGACCATGGCGCCGACCAGTAACAGGTAGACGAGGAACATTCGCAACGGCCTTTTCGCCGAAGCCCTGACGACATTGCCGTACCGCGTCGTCAGCCATGAGAAATTGCGCTCGAACCAGTTGCTGAAACGGCTGGCGAGGCCGGACTTCGCATTGTGGTCATGGGCCTTCAGCATGGTCGCGCAGAGCGCCGGTGTGAAGATCAGGGCGACCAGCACCGAGAGCGCCATGGCCGCGACGATGGTCACCGAGAACTGCTTGTACATTTCCCCTGTTGCGCCGCCGAAAAACGCCATCGGCACGAAGACGGCGGAAACCACCATGGCGATGCCCACGAGCGCGCCCTGGATTTCTCCCATCGATTTTTTCGTGGCCGCGACAGGATCGAGATGCTCGTCGCGCATGATACGCTCGACATTTTCCACCACCACGATCGCATCATCCACCAGCAGACCGATCGCCAGAACCATGGCGAGCATGGTGAGCGTATTGATCGAAAACCCGAGCGCCGCCATGATGCCGAAGGTTCCAAGCAGAACCACCGGCACGGCCAGCGTCGGGATCAGCGTCGCGCGGAAATTATGCAGGAAGATCAGCATCACGAACACAACCAGCACAATCGCTTCGATGAGCGTGTGAATGACCGCCTCGATGGAAAGCGAGACGAACGGCGTCGTATCATAGGGAATGACATAGCTCACGCCGGCGGGAAGAAACGCGCCGAGATCGGCCATCTTCGCCTTCACCAGTTCCGCCGTTTCAAGCGCATTGGCGCCGGATGCAAGCTGGATCGCCATGCCTGACGACGGTTTGCCGTTATAGAAACTGGAGATTTCGTAGTTTTCCGTTCCAAGCTCGGCCCGCGCCACATCGCGCAGCAGCACCAGCCCGCCATCGGTATCGGCACGCAGCACGATGCGTTCGAAATCCTGCGGCGTCTTCAGGAGCGACTGGGCGGTGACGGTGGCATTGAGCTGCTGGCCTTCCGGCGCCGGCATCGCGCCGAAGGAACCGGCCGATATCTGCGCATTCTGGGCGCTGATGGCATTGATGACGGTGGTGGGAGAAAGACCGTAATATTTCAGCTTCTGTGGATCGAGCCAGATTCGCATCGCATATTCCGATCCGAACACTTCGACCTTGCCGACACCCTTCAGTCTCGACACCGGCTCGACCATATAGGAGTTCAGATAATCGGCGAGATCGATGGCGCTTCGGGCTCCGTCGTCCGAGATCAGCGCGATCACCATCAGGAAGCCGGTTGTCGATTTTTCAACCGTCACGCCCTGGCGTGTCACTTCCGAAGGCAGGCTCGCTTCGGCCTGGCTGAGCTTGTTCTGGACCTGAACCTGCGCGATGTCGGGATCAGTGCCGAGATTGAAGGTGAGCGTGACGGTGGCGCGACCGGTAGAGGTCGTTGACGAGTCGATGTAGCGCAGCCCGTCAAGGCCCGTCATTTCCTTCTCGATGATCTGCACCACCGTATCCGCGACCGTCTCGGCGGATGCGCCGGGATAGGTCGCGCCGATGACCACGGACGGACCGGCGATCGAGGGATATTGCGAGATCGGCAGTCTCATGATCGACAGGACACCGAGGCCCATGATGATGATCGCGATGACCCAGGCGAAAATGGGCCTGTCTATGAAAAACCGCGCCATGGATCAGTTACTCCCGACCCGGGCAGCCTGCTGGCCCACCGGCTGCTGCTCTATTTCCACCGAAGCACCCGGCGCCACCTTCTGGAAACCGGACATGACGATCTGATCCCCCGGTTTCAGGCCGCTGCTGGTGACCCAGCGATTGCCGGCACCGGTGACAATCGTTACCGGACGGGGAACAATCTTGCCGCCCTCCACGATCCAGACGGAGGCCTCGCCTTTGGCATTGCGCATCACGGCGCTTTGCGGAACAAGGATCGCGTCCTTGGTGACGGCCTGCGGCAGTTCGACCTCGACATAGAGGCCCGGCAGAAGCCTGTTATCCGGGTTGGAAAATGAAATTCGAAGCGTGACCATGCCCGTCGTCGGCTCGACCCTCGGTTCGGCCGCCTTCAGGTCGCCCTTGATCGGGTAGGTCTGGCCGTTGGGAAGGATCATCGTTGCGACGGACAGGGACTGGCTGCCCCCCAGCCTTTTGTCGGCATTCCACCGCAACAGGTCGTTTACGGACTGGGTTACATCGACATAGATCGTGTCGAGCGCACGGATCGTGGTCAAAGCCGTCGTCTGCTGCGCAGCCACAAGCGCACCGGCGGTCGTTTCCGAAAACCCGATGATACCGGAGATTGGCGCGCGGATCGTCGTTCTCTCCAGATCGATCTCCGCTGTCGTCAGCTGTGCCCGCGCCACCTGAAGTGCCGCCTGTGTCTTGTTTCTTTCGGCGATCTTGTTGTCGCGGTTGGCTGCCGAGCTGACATTGTTGGCAAACGTCTCTTCGGCACGGCGCGCATCGACGAGGGCGAAATCGTAGCTGGCCTGCGCCTGCGCGACATTGGCCTTTGCCGATTCCACCGCCGCGACATAGGTTTCATCCTCGATCTTGTAGAGGACCTGGCCCGCTTCCACGCGGGCGCCTTCTTCAAACAGCCTTTCCCGGATGATGCCGGAGACCTGCGGCCGCACTTCCGAAACCGTGGACGGCTTGATACGCCCCGGCAGACGGGCAGTCAGCGTAAAGTCCGCTGCCTTGGCGGTTTCGACCGTGACCGACGGGGTTGGCTGCTGCTGTGCGAGCACTCTTCCGGGATAGAGGACGCAGGATAGGATCAACGCAAGGACCACAGTTCGCCCGCGCCGCCACTGACTTTTCTCGACCATTTTTCACCTTTTGATGCAAACGAGCTGCCGGACACATCGCAGCGTCCAATCATTCGACGCATATACATACATTCTGAATGTAAATATCAAGCGAAATATTTTTGCCGCTCGGCATCGGCTGCTCACAATCGCCCTGCGTCAAAGTGTAAAAACTGGCTGTGACAGGGCGCCAAAAAATAAAGAAAATCAGAATGTTGAATATGCCGCTCCGCGGGGAGCAGCTATTCGCCGCAGACGGATGCGGAAGAAAAATTAACATTGCCGACAGGCCGGTTTTCTGGCCCAATGTCTCATTCCCGGTGCGGGACAATCGTCATCGTCCCGCGTAAAACACGGCCGATCTGGCCGCCCCTGCCGACGTGGAGTCATCATGCCCCTTCCCCAGAAAATCGGTTTTATCGGAACCGGAGCAATCACCGACGCAATGGTGCGGGGCCTGCTTCTGAAGCCGGCGGCGGTGCCGCATATCATGGTATCGGCGCGCAACACGGATATCTCGGCCAGGCTTGCCACCGACTTCCTGCAGGTCATCGTCTCCGGCGACAATCAGGCTATCGTCGACGGCTGCAATACCGTCGTTCTGGCGATCCGGCCGCAGATCGCCGAGGAGGTCATCCGCCCGCTGCAATTCCGGAAGGGACAAAAGGTCATCAGCGTCATTGCCGCCACTGGCCGTGAAGCGCTTTTCGACTGGATCGGCGCGGATGTCAGCCTTACGCAGGCAATTCCCCTGCCTTTTGTCGCCCGACGCAAGGGTGTCACCGCCATTTACCCGCCGGATGCCGATACGTCGGCCATTTTCAACAGTCTCGGCAATGCGGTCGAATGTGAGACGAAGGCGGAATACGATCTTCTCGCCGCGGCAAGTGCCCTGATGGCCACCTATTTCGGCATCATGCAGCATACGACTGAATGGCTGGCCGAAAACGGCCTTCCGGAAGAAAAGGGCCGCGCCTATCTTGCTCCGCTCTTCGCCGGCCTTTCCGAAGTGGCCCAGCTTGCCGACAGGGACACCAGTTTCCTCGATCTCAGCGGCGAATTCGCCACCAAAGGCGGACTCAACGAGCAGGTTTTGCAGGATTTTGACCGTAATGGCGGTTCAAACGCACTGAAAGGGGCGTTAAGCCGTGTCTTCGAGCGGATCACGAAATAATAGCGATGAACGACCACAAAGCGCTCAAAACATTTCTGATGGCAGCTGAAAAACGCAACTTCGCACAGGTTGCGCGCGAGCTGGGCATGACGGCAGCGGCCGTCACCCGGGCCATTGCCGCGCTGGAATGTGATCTTGGGGTGCAACTGTTTGTCCGCACCACCCGTCAGGTGTCGCTGACGACTGATGGAGCCATTTTCGCCGCGCAGATTCAGCCGGCGGTCGAAGCGCTCGAAAATGCCCGGCGCGACGTCAGGAATGCCCACAAGGCCGATCAGGGAAGATTAAGGATCAGCGCGCCGACCTGGCTTGGCAAGACCGTACTGCCGCCGATCCTGTCGGGCTTCCGGGAATTATATCCGAAAATGTGCTTCGAGATTTCCCTGTCGGACGGCCTGGTCAATATCGTCGACGATGATTACGATCTCGCGATCCGCATTTCGTCAGCCCCTTCCGACAAGTTCACCATCTGGCGCAAGATCAGGGCCGTACCGAGAATATTGGTGGCGGCACCGGGCAGCCGGTTCACGCAGATGGAACACCCGGGCGAGCTGACACCGGATGATTGCCTTGCCTATAGCGGAGAGAGCCGCCGGGAAAACTGGGTTCTGTCAGACAGCGGAGCTAGTATCACGATCGCGGCAGGCCGCAGATTCAGCGCCAATAATGGCGAGGTTCTGGCAGATTTGGCGGCAGATGGCGCGGGAGTGGCCATGCTGCCCGGATTTCATATCGCCGAACATATCCGCAGCGGCCGGCTCGTTCATGTTCTGCGTGGCTGGTCGCCACCGGAACTCTGGCTGACGCTCTATTATCCGCCCTACCAGAAGCTCCCGCCCCGCATCGCGACATTCTCGAAGTTCTTCGAGGAACAACTGCCGGCGCATATGGTGATGCTGGACTAAACAAGAGGCCAGCGCTGCACCTGTCCGCCGTGGTCCATCCATCTCCCGTGCTGGACGAACCGGCCGTATCCGCATAAGCTGCACGAACAGTCTGCGGCAACCCCGACGTTCATATCGTCCATTCATGGAGGGAGCAGGGTCATCGGCGAAGGAGGCTCCACAAGGAAGGAAGAACCGAGGCTTGCCTGGTGGATCGTGCGTTGGGCGCTGCTCGCGCTGGCAATCCCCGGGGCATCGCAATCGGCGCTGGCCGATGCACCGCGGCTGGGCCCCTTTGAACTGCCGAAGCCGCGCGAACTGACCGTCTTCCGAAACGACGAGGCTTTCAACCCCTATGAGGCATTAAACGGCTCTTTCACGTCACCGGAGACCTGTGCCGCCGTTCCCGATGGACTGTGGGTCGAGGCGGAAGGCAAGGGAGACTGCATTCGTTATTATCCGCAGGCGCTGGCCGATGGTGGGAACCCGACAGTCCTCGTTTATTTCGGTGGCGACGTGATGCTGCGCAATGCGAAGGGCGTGCGTTTCATCACCGATTCCTACATCCGCCAGTCCCCCGCCACGATCGGGGCCGAAATGGCGGAGTGGGCAAAAAAGGCCGGACACCCGGTAATCTTCATGGCACGACCCGGCATCTACGGCTCCTCGGGCAATCACAACAATCGCCGCCATACGCGCGAAATCGCCCTTATGGATGGCGCACTCGACCAGATCAGGCAAAAATACAATATATCGTCCTTCATCCTGACCGGCCATTCCGCCGGCGGACAGATCGTGGCAAGCCTCATGAACAGGCGCAAGGACGTCTCGGCAGCGGTCATCACCTCCGGCCTGGTCTCGGTAAAGCAGGTTTCCGCCTTCTGGGAACGGCGCCGCAAAATTCCCGGCAAACTGCTTTACAACGCCGCTGAATTTTACGACCCCATCACGGAAATCGAGCGCATTTCGACTGATCCCCGACCAGACATCTACGTCATCTCGGATCCGGAAGATCGGGTCGTACCGTTTTTCAGCCAGCTTTTTTATGTCAGAAGACTGCGCGCTGCCGGTTTCGAGCCGCATCATATCTATGCCCAGGCGACAGATCGCCAGCGGCATCTGCTGGCCTATCATGGCCGCCTCGCCGCCGCCCTGATCGCCCAGGGCAGGTCTGAGGTCGAAATCCGCCGTGCCGTCCATGAGATGGACCTTGAACAGTTCAAATAGCAGCCGGTTCGCTCAACCAGTCAATTCAGGCCGCGGCGCTGCCATCGGCGCTCTTCTTCAGCCACGCCACCAGCTCATGCATTCCGGTGCTGTGCGAGCCCTTGAAAAGAACGACATCGCCGTCCGTCAGCCGGTCGCGGAGGATTTCCTTCAGCGCCTGCCGTGAGCCCGCATGGACACCACGCCTTGCCGGTGAAAGCGCATCCCAGAAATCGGTGTAAAGCTCACCCGTAACATAGACCTGATCGATCAAACTTTCCCGCATGAATGCGGCAAGTTCGGTGTGGTAGGCTGCCGCACCGGGGCCGAGCTCCGCCATTTCGCCCAGAACTGCAATCCGCCGTCCACCGCCTTCATGACCGTTCAGGCGCTCCAGCGCCGCGCGCATCGAACCCGGATTGGCATTATAGGCGTCATCGATCACTGTCAGCCGCCGTCCGTCGAGCAACAGGTCGATCTCCTCACCACGTCCGGGCAAAGCGGTAAAACTGTCGAGCTGCGCAATCGCGCGCTCCAGAGGATGACCGAGCGCCGATACGGCAGCAAGGATCGCAAGCCCGTTCAGGGCCATGTGCCGTCCGGCCGCGCCAACGCGATAGGAGATCTCCTGCTCTTTGATCCGGGCACGGGCCTGCCCGCTGGCGATATCGTAATGCAACAATTGAAACAGACATGCATCCGACGTCCCGTAGGTGAGAATATCGAGCCCGCGCCCGCGGGCAGCATCATGCACCGTGTCCCATTCCAGCATGTCGCGGTTGAGAACGGCCTTATCGCCCGGCGCCATGCCGAGAAAGATCGCGCTTTTCGTTCTCGCAATGTCAAAAACCGTGCTGGTTTCTCCCAGATGGGCCGGCAGGACATTGGTGAAGATGGCAACCTTCGGGCGCGCCATGCGCGCGCTTATCGCCATCTTGCCAATCGCCAGTTCCAGAACGACATGCGGCATGTCCCACGGGATCGAGGCCAGGTTCCAGGCGACTCCGGCTGGCAGGTTTGCATTGTGATGGCTTTTGCCGACGGCACCCCAGGCGGAAAGCACATGCGCAAGCATGGCGACAACAGTGGTCTTGCCGGCGCTACCCGTCACGGCCAGCACATTGCCCGTCATCCGGCTGCGGGCGTAGTCTCCCATCGCCAGAACGGCCTGCATGCCCTCCGCCACCTGAAGTGCCGGCTCATCGCGATCGCTGACCAGCCCGGGGTCGGTGGTCATAAGACAGGCCGGCTTATGCAGCCCTTCAAGGGCATGCACCGGCACGCCCGTATCGCCCTCGCGGGCGCGCAGAACAACCATGCTTTCCGGCTGCATGGCTGGCGCGAAGATGCAAAGTCCCTTTGCCGTCCAGCCCTCGGGCGGGTGGCGAAGCCAGGTGCCCCCGGTTGCGGCCTCGACATCGGCCGCCGTCCATTCCCTCTGCTGCGGACAAGCCACAGGCTTCTCCGTCTGACGACCGGGGCGATTGCGCGGCGGCGCATATTGACGGACGAGTTCGCGAAACGCTCTCCGTTCCCTGAGGTAACTGCGATAGGCAACGAAACCGGACAGATAATGTTCGACATCATCGATCCGCACGCGAAATGCGTGGTGGCGGATGAAGAAGGAACCCGCGATACGGTCGGGCCTGCGGCAATACATGGCCATTTCCGGCCAGAAGTGACCATTGAGCAGGTGGTGCGCCCGCTTTTCAAGGGCGCGTTCAAAATGCGCGAGGTCGATTTCGTCAAGGAGCCGACGTAATTGGGGATCGGCAGCGATCCGCGACAGGGTCTGGCGCGCCGCCATCATCAGTTCGAGCAATGTCGGGAAGGTGGTGATGCGATTTTCGACGAAGTCGAGATACCCGGCAATGTTGCGGATAGCGAAACGGAAGTAGCGCTCTTCCGGCCGGTACAGCGTCAGTTCGTTGACGCAATAACCGAGCCAGTGGTCATGGTGTTTCCAATGATCCTTCGCGATGAAATGCTCGAACGCCTTCTCGACGGTCGCGAGCCAGATGGCGTCCCCCGTGAGGCCGTAAAGGCGCATGAGCCCGAATGCCGCCTCACCCTCGTAATAGATGGTGCGATACCTTTGCTTGATGGCCAGATCAGGGAAATTAAGGACATGCACGAACGCCCCGGTCCTGCTGTCCTGCATGTGCCGGATGCCGCGCGCAAGCCTTTCCGCCAGCGCCCGCCATTCATCCTTGCCGCTGACGGTCATGTATTTTACGAGCGCCAGTATCGCGACGGCATTGCCGCCAAGCTTGATTTCATTGTCGGCTTCGACAAGAAACGCGGCCTCCTCGCCATCCAGAAGGCTGGCCGGCTTTACGAGGGTGCCTGCGAGATATTTCAGGGCACGCTCGATCGCACCTTTCAGCTTCGGGTCGTGCGTAACCTCCCAGGCCTCGATCATGGCATAGGTGGTGCTGGCGTGGCGCAGCGCATTATAGGCCTCTATGCGCCGGTCGAAGCAGGCATGATAACCATAGATGAAGGAGCCGTCCTCATTGACCTGCCGGGCAAGATAAGCGGATGAATCGCGCAGCAGCGACAGCACCACGCCGCCGTCGAGCCTCTCGATCCTGCGCCTCCCGGCATCGAGACCTTCCCCGTCGAGCGGATGCAACCGGCCGGTCTCGTCGCAGAAAATGCCCCTGGTGGCAAAAAGGAAAATCGCTTCCTCATCCGAAAACCGCAATGGCGGCATGTCTTCATGGCGGGTTGCGGCATAAAGGCTGAAATTCTTCTCGTTGAGCACGGCGTTGCCAATGGTATTGCCGCCGTAAAGCATCGCATTGGCGTTCAGTTCCTGTTCCGTGAAGGCGAAGCGGAACGCCGGGTCAAGCCCGATACCGAAGCGGAAATAATTGCGTTTGACCTTTGCAAGCAACGCACGCAGACGCGGCCATGTGGTCGCTTCCGCAACCTCTACCCAGTCCACCCGGATCCAGCGCCCCTCGATACCCTCCGCTTTCATGGCGGCAAGAAGCAGGGGGGCACCCTTTTGCCATGCCGATTCCAGCGACGGGCCGGAGGCATTGACGACACGCGCCCGCCTGTCACCGTCCGAAACGGAGAAGAACAGCGTCACGGCTGGAAACGGCATTTCCAAAGGCTGAACTTTTCCGCGCAGGAACGTCCTCATGCCGGAGAGACGTTCCTTCACGTCCTGCGGTTTCGTCGCAAGAATCGCTCCGGTCTCAACGTTCACGTAATGCCTCCCGGGCCTTGTTGAAGGGCTTGACGAGATATTCCAACACCGTCTTTTCGCCGGTATGAATATCGACGGTCGCGACCATGCCCGGCACGATCGGGAATTCCCGGCCCGCGGCATTGACCAGCGCATCCTTCTCCGTCTTGATGAAGACGCGATAATAGTAGATTTCCCGGTCAACCTCGTCCTGGATCGTATCGGGCGAGATGGTCGTCACCTGCCCGTCCAGACTGCCATAGACCGCATAGTCATAGGCACTGATCTTCACGCTGGCACGCTGGCCGGGATGGATATAGGCGATGTCGCGCGGCGAGATGCGCGCTTCAATAAGAAGCTCGTCTCCGAGCGGAATGATGTCCATGAGCTTGCCATTCGGCGGCGCAACACCACCGATCGTCGAAACCTCGATATTCTTGACGATGCCACGCACCGGCGAGCGATGGGTCAGGCGGGCGAGACTGTCCGCACGGCCGGTGACCACGGGCGACAGCGAATTGACCTCGGCATTCACCTTGGTCAGCTCCTCGCGGGCGCGCACCACATATTCGGACTTGATCTCGACCTTCTTCAGTTCCAGTTCCACCATCTGCCTGCGCAGGCGGATGACTTCGACGTTGCTTGCCGCGCCGACGGCCCTGAGTTCCTCGTTGAGCTTCAGTTCGCTGCGCACAAGCGCAAGCGACTCCTCCACCCAATGCAGGGATTCCTCCAGCGCCCGCCGACGGGCCGTATAAAGCTCGGTTTCGGCGGCTGTGAGCGTGGAATAGGGATTGAGAGCCGCCGGGAAGGTAAGGGGGGTGCCGTTGACTTCCGCTTCGAGGCGGGAAGCGGCCGCCAGTGCGGCGCGATACTTGGCCGCGCTCTCCTCGACATCGGATTCGCTTCTGGTCGGATCGAGCTGGGCAAGAATCTGCCCGGGTTCAACCACCTGGTCTTCCCGCACATGGAGCGCGGCGAGAATGCCGCCCTCCAGCGACTGGATAACCTGCTCACGGCTGGTCGGAACCACCCGGCCATCGCCGGAGGAAACCTCATCCAGCCTGGCGAAATAGGCCCAGACCAGCAAGGCCACCAAAAGGGCGACAAAGAGCTGCACCACGCGGGAGGAACGGGTCAGGTTTCGCCCGTCGTCATCACCGAAGGCCCATCCGCCCCGGCCGGAGAAATCACGATCGCCGATGGCCGCCATTTAGACCTCCTCCGTCGATTTGAACGGGAAGCCGGCCACGGTGGCGGGGGGCTTCTTTTCCGGCATCTTCCGGCGAAGGCCGTTCGGCGGCGCGACCTTGTTGACACCGCGCAGGGTGTTGAGAACCTCCTCCTTGTTTCCGTCAAGCACGACCTGTCCGCTTTCGACCACGATGATGCGCTGAACCAACTCGAGAACGCGCATGCGGTGGGTGGCGACGACCACCGTTCGTTCCGCGCTCCAGGACTGGAAGCGCGCGATGAACTGGCGCTCGGTCGCCTCGTCCATCGCCGCGGTCGGCTCGTCCAGCAGCACGATGGCCGGATCGCGGATCAGCAGGCGCGCCAGCAGCAATGCCTGCTTCTGCCCGCCGGAAAGACCCCTGCCGCCCTCGAGGATCGGGTGATCCAGCCCACGGGGAAGCCTGCGCACGAAGTCATCGGCACCGGTCATGGCAAGCGCTTCGAGCAGCACCGGTTCCGGCGCATGCAACGCCCCCAGCATGACGTTTTCCCGGATCGTTCCGTGAAAAAGGCGTGTGTCCTGCGTCAAAAGACCGACATTGCGGCGGACATCAGCGGGATCGATCTGGGAAAGCGCGAGATCGTCAAGCAGCACTTCGCCGGCCGCCGGCTCCACCATGCCGGCCATCGCCAGAAGCAGGGTGGACTTTCCAGCGCCGTTCTTGCCCAGTATCGCAATCTTTTCCCCGGCGGCAACGGCGAGATCGCCGATCGCAAGCGCCGGTTTTCCGGCCCCGCTGCCGTAATGAAAGGCGGCACCCCTGATCCTGTAGGCGCCGCGCAGGGTTGGCGCGCTGACCCGCGTTTCGGTTTCCGGATGATCAGACGGCATGCGCAGGATGGAATCGATGCTGTTGAGCCCGACCCGCGCCTGCTGGAATCTGCCGAGAATCTGCGTCAGCTGCGCCATCGGCGCCATCATGCGTGACCCCAGAATGGAGCAGGCAACGAGCGAACCGGTCGTCATGTCGCCTTCCATCACGATCGGCGCACCGACGAAAACGACGGCGGCGAAAGTTCCGGTCTGGACGGTGTGGCTCCACGCCGCAAGGCCGTTGGTGATGGAGCGCAGGCGAAGCTGCCCATCCGCCGACACCGCATTATAGTGGTTCCAGCGCTGCTGGAAGTGATCTTCGGCCTGCAACGTCTTGATGTCCTCGATGCCTTGCACCGCTTCCACCAGCATGGCGTTTCGCAGGGAGGATTCCCGCATGGCCTCGTTGGCGGCCGACCGTAGCCTGCGCTGCACCAGCAGGCCCGGCAAGATCAGGAGCGTCAGTGCCGCGACGGGAATAATCACCAGCGGCCCGCCGATCATCCAGAAGATGAAGAGGAACAGGAAAAAGAACGGCAGGTCGGCAACCGCAGCCACCGTGGTGGAAGTCAGGAGTTCGCGCACCTGTTCCAGATCACGCAACTGGGCGATGAAGGTGCCGGTGGATGTGGGCCGCGCCTGGTTCTTGACCCGCAGGGCATGACCGAAAACGAGATCCGAAATGCGCATGTCGGTTCGCTTGCCCACGATGTCGATGATGCGGGTGCGCAGGCGGCGCATGATGAAATCGAACAGGGCAGCCAGAAGTACGCCGATGAACAGCACATAAAGCGTGTTGAAGGATTTCGCCGGTACGACCCGGTCATAAACCTGCATGGAGAACATGACACCCGCAAGCGCCAGGACATTGGCCACCAGCGAGGCCAGCATGACATGGCCGTAGGAGCCGATGTCACGGAACGCGATGGTGCGGAACCAGTGTTCGCGGTAAGGTGCGATATAGCTGTCCACACGCTCATCGGCCGTCCCGCGCTGCGGCCGTGCCACGATGACAAAATCGGTCTGGGACAGCAGGATGTCCAACGGCAGCGTCGTGGCGCAGCCACCGTCGCCGCTGAAAACAACCGAGGCCTCCTTGTTTGCCGCAAGCGCGGTGACGACACCCACCGCCCCGTCTACAAGCTGCAGGATCACCGGCAGCCGCCAGCTGGTCAGCAGCCGCGGCGCCGGTGCCGCATGCTTGATCCGCAGCCCGAGCTTGTCCGCCATGCGGGTGAGGCAATCTTCAGTGTCGGTGGCCCGCAGCGCCTCGACAAGCTGCCGTGCACCGCCGGGAGAAAACGGCACGCCATAATGACGCGCCACATATTGGAACGCCTCGCTCCAGCCCGCGATATCGAGACCGGCAGCATTGGTATCAGGGCAGGATTCCGCCATCATGTCGGAAACAGGCATCGATGCTCCTCGCGACGACAGGCGGACGATCATGTCCACCTGTCGCCCTCAAATCATTCAGACCACATGCGAAGTGTTGGAGTTCCACTCATCCTCTGTTGCGAGATGCCCGAGCGGATCGACGGGCAGCTCCAGCGGATCGGGCATGCCTGTTATATCCGCACGCTCTTCCGCGGCGGTCAGGTCTGCATCCGCATCGTCTGGCTCGGACAGGGAGGCGAGGCCATCGAGCGGGACGGTCAGTTCGCCGCCATCCTCCTCGATCAGCTGCGACAGATCATCATCGCTGTCCCGATCAGAAGCCGGTGGATCATCGCTTGCCGCGACATCGATGCTATCGAGCCCGGCGATGTCATCCGCGACGAACATCATCGCCTGATCCGGTACGCCTGCACCGGAGGGCTCGACGGTAACCACCAGCTCGGATTGCTCCACCGCGCCGGAGGGATGCACCAGTTGATAGGTGAAGGTATCCGTTTGCGCCTCGGTGAAATGCGCCAGCGTCGTGTCCGGCGCATAGCTGTAATTGCCGTCGGCATCGACGGTGAGCGTCCCGTAGGTGCCCTGTATGCTCATTGCGCCGGTCACCTTGACGAAGCTCGTGCCGTCAAAGATCTGGAACGCCGTGAAGGTGGACCCCAGTTCGTCGTTGGTGAGCAGGTTACCATCGTCGCCGGCCACACTTCCAACCTCATACTGATCGGTATATGTGACATCGACATTGGTGGTGACGGTGGCTGAAACGTTGACCAGCGTTCCGCTCAATGTCGACCGTATGCGATAGGTCCCCGCGGTGAAGTCGATTGTGGCAAGATCAAGCGACGCCACGATGCCGAGACCGCCAAGGATGATGTTGAAGGAATCGCTCGCCACCGTCTGCCAGGTGCCGGGGGTCGTCTCCCTTTCGAGATAGAGCACGCCGTTGGACAGCGCCGCAAGCAGCACCGACACGCTGACGCCGCCGGAAACTTCCATGCTGTCGGTGATGACGAAGCTGTTGCTGATATAGGTGCTGGTCTGCCCAAGGCCGCCCGAAAGCAGGTTGGAGCCGCTGGCATTGAAGAATTCGTCATCGGTCACATTGTCCCACACGACGGACGCACTTGCGGCGTCACCGGTGGCTGCGAATTCAAATGTCGCGGGCAGGCCGGGATCGGTGTCGCTCCATGTCATGGTGACACTGTCGCTGCCGATCTGGACGTAGAGCGTCGCGGTGCCGGTATTGCCGGCGGCATCGACCACCGTATATTCGAACCGGTCCACCTGACCGATCCCCGCACCGTTCTCGAAGGGCGTATAGGTATAGGAGCCATCCGGCAGGATCACGAGCTCGCCGAAGTCGCCCTGAATAGTGGTTCCACCCGGATCGATCGTCTGGCCATCCACGCTCTGGACGCTTGTACCGGCCGGCACGTTGTCATTGTCGATGACGTTGCCGGTAACCTCGACGGCCTCATATCCTCCGACTTCGGTGAAGTCGTAATCCGTACCTTCCAAAGTCAGGGTACCGCCGACACCCACGCCAAGCAGGCCGGTGAACCCCATGAAGGCTCTATATTCTCCCGGATCCAGCCCCTGAACGGTTCCGCTGGTTCCGCCAAACAGCGACAGGGACAGGATCGTGGCGGGGCCTGTGCCATTGATACCGGTCCATTGTTGGGTGGCGGCATCCCATTTCTGCACGACCAGGCTGTAGTCACCAAGAACCCCGGCTCCAAGAATTCCGCTGAAATCGAAGCCCAGATCCTGTTTGTGACCCGTCTCGACATCGAACTCGATCGCATTTGCAAATAGCTGCAGATCAAGGCCGGCGAGGCTGACGACGGCCAGATAGGTATCACTGCCAAGCGGCACATCTTCCGTCACCGTCGGCAAAATGTTCACCTGAGCCGTTACGACATCATCAGTGGGCTCGAGATCGGCATCCGCGTCGGCATCCGCATCGGCATCTGCATCAGCGTCAGCATCGGCATCGGCGTCAGCATCGGCATCCGCATCCGCATCTGCGTCGGCATCCGCATCAGCGTCAGCGTCGGCGTCAGCATCCGCGTCCGCATCTGCATCCGCATCCGCATCTGCGTCGGCGTCAGCATCCGCGTCAGCGTCTGCATCGGCGTCAGCATCTGCATCTGCATCCGCGTCAGCATCCGCATCGGCATCGGCATCGGCATCAGCGTCGGCATCTGCATCCGCGTCGGCATCCGCATCGGCATCAGCATCGGCGTCAGCATCGGCATCGGCATCCGCATCCGCATCTGCATCCGCGTCGGCGTCCGCATCTGCATCCGCGTCGGCGTCTGCATCGGCGTCAGCATCCGCATCCGCGTCAGCATCTGCATCTGCATCCGCGTCAGCATCCGCATCGGCATCGGCATCGGCATCAGCATCCGCATCGGCATCCGCATCGGCGTCGGCGTCAGCATCCGCATCGGCATCCGCATCCGCATCTGCATCCGCGTCAGCATCGGCATCAGCATCCGCATCGGCATCAGCGTCGGCATCAGCATCTGCATCCGCATCAGCGTCGGCGTCTGCATCGGCATCGGCATCGGCGTCAGCATCGGCATCGGCATCCGCATCTGCGTCGGCATCCGCATCAGCGTCAGCGTCGGCGTCAGCATCCGCGTCCGCATCTGCATCCGCGTCAGCATCTGCGTCGGCGTCAGCATCTGCATCCGCATCGGCATCCGCATCAGCGTCGGCGTCTGCATCGGCGTCAGCATCCGCATCCGCATCCGCATCCGCATCTGCGTCGGCGTCAGCATCCGCGTCAGCGTCTGCATCGGCGTCAGCATCTGCATCTGCATCCGCGTCAGCATCCGCATCGGCATCGGCATCGGCATCAGCGTCGGCATCTGCATCCGCGTCGGCATCCGCATCGGCATCAGCATCGGCGTCAGCATCGGCATCGGCATCCGCATCTGCGTCGGCATCCGCGTCAGCATCCGCGTCCGCATCTGCATCCGCGTCAGCGTCTGCATCCGCATCGGCATCAGCGTCGGCGTCAGCGTCGGCATCCGCGTCGGCATCCGCATCGGCATCAGCATCGGCGTCGGCATCCGCATCGGCATCGGCATCCGCATCGGCGTCAGCATCGGCATCCGCATCCGCATCTGCATCCGCGTCGGCGTCCGCATCGGCGTCTGCATCGGCGTCAGCATCCGCATCCGCGTCAGCATCTGCATCTGCATCTGCATCCGCGTCAGCATCCGCATCGGCATCGGCATCGGCATCAGCATCCGCATCGGCATCCGCATCGGCGTCGGCGTCAGCATCCGCATCGGCATCCGCATCTGCATCCGCGTCAGCATCGGCATCAGCATCCGCATCGGCATCAGCGTCGGCATCAGCATCTGCATCCGCATCAGCGTCGGCGTCTGCATCGGCGTCAGCATCCGCATCCGCATCCGCATCGGCGTCAGCATCAGCGTCGGCATCCGCATCTGCATCTGCATCCGCGTCGGCATCCGCATCGGCATCCGCATCTGCATCGGCATCGGCATCCGCATCTGCGTCGGCATCCGCATCGGCATCCGCATCAGCATCCGCGTCAGCATCTGCGTCGGCGTCAGCGTCTGCATCCGCATCGGCATCAGCATCGGCATCGGCGTCGGCGTCAGCATCGGCATCCGCATCCGCATCCGCATCAGCATCCGCGTCCGCATCTGCATCCGCGTCAGCATCTGCGTCGGCGTCAGCGTCTGCATCCGCATCGGCATCAGCGTCGGCGTCCGCATCTGCATCCGCATCAGCGTCGGCGTCTGCATCGGCGTCAGCATCCGCGTCAGCATCGGCGTCAGCATCGGCATCCGCATCCGCATCGGCATCCGCATCGGCATCCGCATCAGCATCCGCGTCGGCATCCGCATCCGCATCAGCGTCGGCGTCTGCATCGGCGTCAGCATCCGCATCCGCGTCAGCATCTGCATCCGCGTCGGCATCAGCGTCAGCATCGGCATCGGCGTCGGCGTCAGCATCCGCATCTGCATCCGCATCGGCATCCGCGTCAGCATCCGCATCAGCGTCGGCATCCGCGTCGGCGTCAGCATCCGCATCTGCATCGGCATCCGCGTCAGCATCGGCATCTGCGTCGGCGTCAGCATCTGCATCCGCGTCCGCATCGGCATCGGCATCGGCATCAGCATCCGCGTCGGCGTCAGCATCCGCATCAGCATCGGCGTCAGCATCGCCATCATCATCAGAAGACCCGCCACCTCCGCCTGCGATAGCGCCGCCGGCAGCCAGCAGGCCCAGTGCAGCAAGGCCGAGAATGGAGCCGTCATTCGTTGACGCGCCAACAAGTTGGTCTACGCCTTCAATCTGCGAAAAGCGGAAATCCGCCAAACCGTCACTGTGTTCGCCGAGCCAGAGATTGCCGTCCTCGTCTTCCAGCACCAGCTGGCTGTGGTCGCCATCGACCTCGCGATAGAAATTTCCGATCCGGATTGTCTCACCGGATCGCATGCGAAGCAGCAGATCGTCGCCATCGCGCACGAAGTCGGAGACCTCGTTGCGGCTGGCGCGAATCTGCACAATGCTGGGCTTGTCTATGTTCAAGTTGTCGAGCGACACGGTCCGAGAACTTCCGGCGGCCTTGTCGGTTATTATCGCAACCATGAAACTGTCCTCCTGCAACGCGGCAACATCGGCGACAGAAATTCACTGTCGCCCGGAACACCAAGCAACATTCAAGAAACTGGATTTTTGCGAACGGCTAACCGCTGCGACGTACAGAGCCTGTAATCAAATGGCTCTCATCTCTTGTCTCAGGGGAATTTCCCTCTCAGGGGCCCTCTCCCATCCTCATAATTGCATAAAAACCAAACATCGCAAGGAAAAAACAACCGGGGAGAGCATTAGCATATTCTGTTGTATGGACTCCTCCGAAATCCCAGGGCCAACATCCCCTCAAAATCCACGGGGGAACTGAAGGGCGCAGCGCGTGGCCAGCCGTCGCCAAAATGCCGGGCTGCAGACCCTGTTTGCGACCGGAAAACCAGCCGGCATTTTTGCGCTGCACACGGATGTTTCGGCTTCGGCCAATGCAAGTCCAGCCCCTCCCGAGAGGGCTGAAAAAGAGGGAATATGTGGCCAGAAAGCAAGACGACGCAGAGCCCTCTTCAATCGGAACGCGAACGTCCCTATCGTTTAAAAATTGACAAAAATCAAATAGATAGGCCGTCACCGACGAGGGGTCGCAACAAGTTGCGGCTAGAGCGATATGCCTTGAACGGTCTGGCCTTCGAGCGCGAAGGCTTCGCGCATCCGCCCGGCATTGAACGTGCAGTCGATGTTCAACCTATGCAGGTCATATTGGATGTTGCTGATATCGAACCTCGCGGCATGAAGTTCCTGGTCGGCATTGAGCAGATCGAGCAGGCTGCGTGTGCCCAGTTCAACATATTGTGTACGATAGAGATCGCGGGTCTGTCTCATCGTCGATTGACGCGTCGAAAGCGAGCGGCGCAGACTTTCCTTGCTCGAAATCTGACTGCTGGCTTCCGTGAGGTTTCGCAGGATATCGACCCGCGCACGCGCCTCCGCGGCCTGCGATGCGCCGAGCGCCTGCACGGCCATGTTCCGTCGTGCGCTTGTCGCGCCACCATTGTAAAGGCTGCCCGTAACCCGCAATCCGACGCTATAGTCGGGATCGAAAGAACTCATCTCGGTAACATCGACGCCAATTCCCGCGTCGAGAGACAGGGTCGGCAGGCCTTCGGCCTTGGCGAGATCGATCTGTGCGGCCGCGGCTTCACGATCCGCCGCTGCCTGCATGACCGCCGGCACACGCGACCAGTCCATTTCCCTGGCGCCACAGGCTTTTGACAGCCATGCCGGTATCGTATCCGATACGTCGATCCGTCCCGCAATGCCGCTCAAATTCGCAAGCACCGCTTCCCATCGGGACAATTGCCCTTCGATTTCCAGCAATGTGGCCTCTGCCGCCTGAACGCGCGCCTCAGCCTGCAGCAGGTCGGAACGCGTGCTTGCGCCCTTGTCCGTGCGTGATTTCACCAGCTCTAGAATGGCCTTCGTATCCTTGATCTGGTCTCGCGCGACACCCCGCAAGGAACGGTTGCGCTGAATTTCAATGACCGAATAGGCCGCCTCACGGGCAAGATCATCCACAGCCATCAGAACCTGCGATTTGCGGCCCGCAATCCCGGCCGTGGCAATCTTGACCCGGTTGTCGACCTTGCCGAAATCATAGAGCATCTGGGAAACATTGAAGTTCAGATCCGGGCTGTAGCGATCCGACCGATTGGTATTATAGGAGGAATCCAGCCCCCAGCTGAGATTTGGAAGATAACCGGCGCGGGCTTCGTTGACGGATTCGGTCTGCTGGCGCAGCCGGCCAATCGTCTCCGTCACGGCAGGGTGCCAGTCAACTGCCTTTCTGACCGCGGTCTCAAGCGACAGAGGCCCCTTGTGCTCGGCCCTTTCGCGCGTTTGGGATGTCACCGGGCCGGCTATGGAGCCGGTCACACCCGGCAAATCCCCGCCATGCGTACCACCTGCGTGGCTGCCGGACGTTGTCGTGCTTACGGCACCTGCCTGCTGTTTTCGAGCGTTTGAACCATTCGCGCAACCTGTCGCCAGGGCGCTGGCGGCAATGGTGCAAAGAAGGGCTGGAAGCCAATGAGACCGCATTCAACGTTCCACCTTCAAACGAGAAGAATGAGCAAGTTGCCAATACGCGAAACGGGAATCATGGCCCTGGATGCGCCGATAAAAATCCGGCGTTAACAGGCAGAACTAGGCCAACATGGTTAATGATGCGTTAATTGCATCCTGTGATTATTCATCAACGCAGGATAGAATATTGGGGGTTGCAATATCTGCAGACCGGTTTTTCAGGCTTCAAAAACCCTGGCCCGTGCAGCGTGGTTTTCCAATGACTTGGCGCTGTTTTGGGCGACCATTTTCCTGTCCGAGCGGGAATTTATACGACAGGCGGCGGCAGGCTCATGGGCACCGGATACAGACCTGCCCAGCGCCCCATGCCATCTGCAGCAGCGCGCCATCCATGCCTGTGGTCAACTTCCGATCCCGGCACCCGTCGTACGCAACAGCCTCTCCACGACGGCAAGCAGAGAATTGAGCGGCCGGTCATCCCGATAAAAAGGAACGCCGGCGCGGACACGCCGGTAGATTGCGCGGGTGCCGGGCGCCATGCCGGCGTCCCCCGGCTGCATGTCATAGGCCTGCGCCGCGCACATGATCTCGATCGAAAGAATGGTTTCCAGATTGGCGATGATGGAGAGCGCCTTGTCGGCCGCAGGCGTGGCGTGGGTGAGGATATCTTCCTGCAGGGCAGACGTAATGCCGCCGTCCAGACTTGCGGGCGCGGCCAGCCGCCGGTTTTCCGCCGCCAGCGCCGCCGCCGTATATTGAATGATCATGAAGCCGGAGCAGACGCCGCTGCCTTCCGCCAGAAAAGCCGGCAGGCCGCTGACCAGCGGATTGACGAGACGGTCGATCCGGCGTTCCGCAATGCTCGCCAGTTCCGCAGCCGCCACGGCAAGACCATCCATGGCAAGCCCCAATGCCGCGCCGACCGCATGGGCCTGCGAATGCACCTGTGGCACATCGGGTGAGCCGGTAACGACCGGATTGTCGGTCACGCTTGCCAATTCGCGATTTACCACGTCGCCTATCTGCACGACGCTGTCACGAATGGCGCCATGGATTTGCGGCACGGCACGAAGACTGAGCGGATCCTGCGTGCGCGACCCCGCCGAGCGCGCCAGCAGGGGGCTTTCAGCCAGAAGATGACGGAGATTGTTTCCCACAGCCTGAAGGCCCGGGGAAACGCGCAAAGCAAGCGGCGCCGCCGCGAAGGGATCAGACTGCGCCCCGAGATTTTCATAGCTCATCGCAGCCGCCGCATCTGCCCAGTCCAGCAGGTTTTCCATATGCGACAGCGCAAGGCAGGCAAGACCGGTGGCGCAGGGTGTTCCGTTGACGAGGCTCAGTCCCTCCTTGGCAAGCGGCACGAGCGGCGCAAGACCAACCGCCGCCAGTGCGTGGCGGCCGGACAGCCTTTCGTCACCACGCATCGCCTCGCCTTCGCCGATCAGTACCAGCCCGATCGCCGCCGCATGGGTGAGATACCCGACCGAACCGCGCGAGGGAATGACAGGCAGAATATCCGCATTCAGCAGGGCCAGCAGCGCCTCGACGGTTTCCACGCGAATACCGGAAAAGCCATGGGAAAAATTGACGATCTGGGCGGCCATGACGGCGCGTGTCTTCTCCCGCCCCAGCGGTTCCCCCACCCCGCAGGAATGGCTGAGCAGGATGTTTCGCGACAGGGCCTGTTGCCGATCCCTGTCCACGATCACATCGCAGAGGGCGCCGACACCGGTATTGATGCCGTAACCACGTACGCCTTTCGACACCAGCGCCTCGACAATGTCACGCGCGGCGGCAATGCGCGCCCACGCCGCATCGGCAAGCTGGAGCCGCGCGCCTTTCGCAACCATGGCGACATCCCGCCACGACGCACCCTGATCGATGATCACGGTCTCAATCATGATGGGCGGCCTCGGCGCCGGTGCGACGCTGCACGAAACGGGCGACATAGTCATTGGCGGGACGATTGAGAATATCGTCCGGCGTCCCGACCTGCACCAGTTTCCCGTCCTTCAGAATTGCGATCTGCGCACCGATGCGCAGTGCCTCATCCAGATCATGGGTGATGAAGACGATCGTCTTCGATAGGTTCTTTTCCAGCTGCAGAAGCTGATCCTGCATATCCGCGCGGATCAACGGGTCGAGGGCGGAAAATGCCTCATCCATCAGGATGACGTCGGTATCGGCAGCCAGAGCCCGTGCAAGCCCGACACGCTGTTTCATGCCGCCGGAAAGCTGGTGGGGCATCTTGTTTTCATAACCGGTAAGCCCGACGGTCTCGATCCACTGCATACCGATCGGGTTCGCTTCCGCCTTCGAAAGCCCGCGCACACGCTGGCCATAAACGACATTCTGCAAAACGCTGCGATGTGGCATCAGCCCGAAATTCTGGAACACCATGCTGACCCGGCGGTTGCGGAAATCGCGCAGGTCCTTGGCGTTAAGATCAAGCACATTGCTGCCGCCAACCAGAATTTCACCGCTTGTCGGTTCGATGAGGCGGTTGATATGGCGCACAAGCGTCGATTTTCCGGAACCAGACAGCCCCATGATGACGAAGATGCGGCTGCCGGCGATATCGAGGCTGACATCGTCGAGGCCGACGCTGCATCCGGTCCTGGCCAATATTTCGGCCTTGTCGGCGCCGTCCCGCGTCATGGCGAGCGCTGTCTTCCAGTTGCCGCCGAAAATCTTGGAAACGTTACGGATTGCGATATCAGTCATCGCCGCGCTCCTTCCGGCTGGATTGGCCGAAGCCCTGTGTAATACGGTCGAGGACGATGGCGAGAATGACGATACCCAAACCCGCCTCGAGACCCTTTCCTACATCCAGTGTCTGAATTCCGTTCAGGACCTGCTCGCCCAGGCCACGCGCGCCGATCATCGAGGCGACAACCACCATGGAAAGAGCCATCATGATCGTCTGGTTCAGACCGGCCATGATGGTGGGCGTGGCCAGCGGCAACTCCACTCCGAACAGGATTTGTGACGGGCTGCCGCCGAAAGCGGTTGCCGCCTCCACCACTTCGCGATCGACCTGACGGATGCCGAGATCGGTCAGCCGGATCAGCGGCGGCACGGCGTAGATGATGGTCGCGAGCACCGCCGGCACCTTGCCAAGACCAAAAAGCATGATTGCCGGGATCAGATAAACGAAACTCGGCATCGTCTGCATGACATCAAGGACAGGCAGCGTGATACGCCGCATGATCTGGCTTTTGGCAAGCCAGATGCCGACGGGAACGCCGATGATGACGGAGATCAGGCTGGCGATGAGCATCAGCGCCAGCGTCTGCATCGTCAGATCCCACAAGCCGAGAGCGCCGACGACCAGCAGCATGACGCCGACCATGAGAACAAGCGAGATTTTACGTGCGGCAAACCATGCAAGCACCAGGAAGGCGAGGAGAACCAGCCACCACGGCAGGCCGCGCAATATCCATTCCATGAACAGGATAACCTGCAGAATGGTCTGGGAAATCGCCTTGAACACGAAGCCGTAATTGACGACCAGCGACTGGACGAAGTCGTTGATCGGGCCACGAATGGAAATATGAAAAGTTTCGGGAAACATCGGGTGGCGTCCTCGCACTTTGCCGTCTTCCGTCCCCGACGGTCACGGCTCTGACGGGAAAAGAAAAAGCCGCATGCCCATCCGGCATGCGGCCCCGTGATTGCTACTTGATCGCGGCCTCGATACGGGTCTTGGCCTCCGGCGACACCCATGCGCCCCAGATATCGCCCTTGGTCTTCAGGAAGCGTGTTGCAGCGGCAACCGCGTCAGCCTTCTCATCAACCATGTAAGCGAGGCTGGAATTGACCTCTTCGAGGGGGAAAGTGGCCTTGCCGAGGATTTCCATGATATCCGGCGCGGCCTTGGCGAAGTCACTGTTGACGCCATAGGCAACCTCGACCGCCGGGAAAGCGCATCCCGCCTCACGCTTGCCATCGGCACTCGTCAGGTCCTTCCAGCACGCTTCGGTATAGGCCGGCTCGGAAAGCTGCACGAGCTTGTATTTGCCCATGATCGCGGTTGGGCTCCAGTAATAGAACAGCAGCGGCTCACCCTGGAGATAAGCGGCGCTGATCCCGGCATCCAGCGCCGTGCCCGTGCCGGGGCGGAAATTCACATAGGTTTGGTCGAGCTTGTAGGCCTGAAGCTTGGCCGTATTGACACCCTCGCAGGTCCAGCCCGACGGGCAATTGAGGAAACGTCCCTTGGACGGCTCTTCAGGGTCCTGGAAAAGGGCGACAATCTTGGGATCGGAAAGCTGCTCGACACTTTTCAGGTCAGGGGCCTTTGCCTCTATACCCTTTGTCGCGTCGCCCTTGATCAGATATTCGGGAACGAACCAGCCTTCGGAAGCGCCGACGAAGGTCTTGCCAACAGACGTTACCTGTCCTGCGGCCGCGGCCTTGTTCCAGACGTCGGAGCGGCCGATCCATTCCTCGGCAAAAATCTGGACGTCGTTATTGGCCGTGGCCTGTTCCAGCGTCACGGAATTGCCGGGAATGGAATCGACCTTGCAGTCATATCCCTTCGACAGAATGGCTTTCATGACCTCGGTGATGAAGGCGCCGCTCTCCCAGTCGATACCGGCGAAAGTAACGGTTTTCCCTTCTCCGCAATAGCTGGCGGCATGGGCCGAGCCCATCGGCAGCGCCGCAAACAGGGCAGTGGCGGCAAGCGCGAATTTAAATTTTGCATTCAACATCTTATTCCCCTTTTTGATTGATGGTTGGCGTGGTGTCGGCACAAATTCATGCGGTGCCGGCGCGGGATCTCCCTGATGATATGATGAGAAACTGCCGATCTTTCCCCCCGGATCAGCGGCGCGGATTGTCATGACACACGGTCGCGACTCCACATCAGCAAAACCCGGACAACAAAGATAAATCCTCTCAAGTTCACTATACAACTTCGATGAAATGGCTTCGATGCCACAGAACCGCAGGGAGAAGGGGCGGCGATGGGGAAACCGTCATCATCTTAAACCCTGATAACGCCAATCCAGCCATCCTGCGCCGTACTCCCTGCAGCCTTCTGCAAATCGACGGAAGCGCGAATGGCTCACAAACCACGCATTCGCAGCTATTCCTTCCCGTATCGGCGGCGCTGGCCTGATTTCCCTTCCCGGAACCGCTCGGCACGCAAACATCCTCACCTCAGCCATTCACGCGAAAAATGCGCCTGCAAAAGATCGACCCGTCACCCTCATCGACATTTCGCAAGTTGTATATGTAACCTTGCATGGTTTTAGGAGACAAGCAAGTGCAAAGATGATATTTTGCATGTGCCCGCAATGCTGGTTATATTTTAGGCAATCCGCCGATTTTTAGGGAGTTTAAATGCCGTCCGTGATCGAAAGCGACCTTGCCACATCCAGCGAGTATCCTTCTCTGCCGCTCTATGAGCGCGTGAAAACGCAAATCAAGGCAAAGATCGCGAGCGGCGAATGGCCTCTCCATCACCGGGTCCCTTCCGAAAACGAGATGGTGGAGATGCTCGGCGTCAGCCGAATGACGGCAAACCGCGCCCTGCGCGAGCTTGCGACCGAAGGCGTCATCGTGCGCGTTCAGGGACGCGGTTCATTCGTCGCCTCGAAAAAAAGAAGCGCCGGCATGATGGGTGTGCGAAACATCGCCGACGAGATCAAGGAACGGGGTTCCTCCCATCAGGCGAGCCTGATCCTGGCGCAGACCGAGGTATGTGGTCCCGATCTCGCCTCGGCGCTCGAAATCGACGTCGGCTCGAAAATCTTCCATTCGATCATCGTGCATCATGAAGACGACGTGCCGATCCAGCTGGAGGACCGTTTCGTGAATGCCGAGGTCGCCCCCGATTATCTGCGGCAGGATTTCAGTTCCATGACGCCGAACGCCTATCTGACGGCGTTGGCACCAATCTCCCGGACCGAACAATTCATCGAGGCAGCCGCGCCGCAGCCATGGGAATGCAAATTACTGGCAATCGGCCGTAACGAGCCATGCCTGCAGGTTCGGCGGCGGACCTGGTCTTCCAGCCGCGCGGTAACATCGGTACGGTTATTATATCCGGGAAGCCGCTACCGGCTCGAAAGTCAGGAATAAAGATGCCAGATGACCATCGGCTGAACGGGCGGAACGAGGCGCCCTCATCCGCCTGTGCGCCACTACCCTTTCCAGCTCCTGTGGGATTTATCCAAGTATTTGATTATTAATTATTTTTCGATAATTTTCGCGTTTATGGGATTGCCAGCCCCCCTGATTTCAAGGTTGTATTTCATACCGCATTCAGCCTGTGGTTTTTCGGGTCTCCACCGTTAAGAATTTGTTAACCTAATCGAAGCGAATATTAGATTATTCTAATTACCCGCTATTGGGGTGATTCTGCGTTACGCACCGCGATAATCGGCAACGCAGCAGCTTGGGGAGAGAGCATGAAGTTCACAACATCAGGCTACCTATTGTCACTTGCGGCGTGCATCCTTGTGCCGGCATCAGGCATGGCGCAGGTCGCCACCTCGAATTTCACGGTACAGATCACCATTCAGGCGGCATGCCAGATCAACTCAGCCGGCAATCTGAATTTCGGCACGAACGGCGTCATCAGTGACAATGTCGATGCCACCAGCCAGATCGTCGTCCAATGCACGTCCAGCACACCCTTCAGCCTGGGCCTGAGCGCGGGTGCCGGTTCGGGCGCCACCGTCGCCGACCGCCTGATGACATCCCCGGCAGGCGCTACCATTTCCTACTCGCTCTACACGACTGCCGCACACACCACGGTTTGGGGAGATACCGTGGGAACGGACCGGCAGACTGGAACAGGAACAGGAGCGCCGCAAACATTCACGGTCTATGGGCGTGTGCCTGCCCAGACGACACCTGCGGTCGGCGTCTATACCGATACGGTGACGGCCACGCTCAATTACTGATCGCCATAGGGAGGATCGCGCATGCGTCTTTTTACCTTAGCGGCTGCGTTTATTGCCGGTTTGAGTGTCTCACCTTCGCACGCAGCATCCCTGCGCGTTGCACCCGTCATCCTGGACCTGAGGGCGCCGACGGCGGCGTCCAGCCTGCGCATTTGGAATGACGCCAAAACTCCGATCAATGTTCAGGTGCGGATATTCCGCTGGACCCAGCAAAACGGTTCGGACATCTATACCGCAGCCGAGGATGTTGTCGCCAGCCCGCCGATGACGCAGCTGAAACCGGGGGCGGAGAACCTTATCCGCATCGTGCGGCTTTCCAAGGCGCCCGTCAGGGCAGAAGAAAGTTATCGCGTCATCGTGGACGAGTTGCCCGCTGCGGGAAAACCCCAGCCCGGCACGGTCAATCTGGTCGTTCGTCACTCGATACCCGTTTTCTTCTCTCCCGCATCCACAGGTGATGCCGAGCCGGTCTGGTCGATAACGCCGCAGGGCAAAGGTTACAGGGTATCCGTCTCCAACGCGGGTCAGAAACGGATACGGATCGCCAATCTGAAAATTCTGAGCGGCAACGGACAAGCGATTGCCCAGCAGCAGGGCCTCGTGGGCTATGTGCTCGGCAAATCCGGCGCAAGCTTCCTTGTTCCGGCGACAGGCGGCAAAAGAGCCGGCGGCACGCTGAAGATTTCAGCGGATAGCGAAGGCGGCCCCGTCAATGCGACGGCGCGCGTCAACGGCGGCTGACCTTGCCGTTTTGACGATTGCAGGTTTGACGATCATTTCATCGAGCAGCGTCTCCGTGGCGCAGGATTTGCCCCCTGCGACGCCACTGGCCTCCTTTGCCGCAAAAGAGGCCGGACAATTGCAGCTTGAAGTCTACATCAACGATGTTTCAACGGAACTGATCGCGACATTTCGTCAAAACGACACCGGATCACTTCTCATCGAGCCGGAGCAGCTGAAAAATATCGGGATTTCTCCGGTTGAAAGTGCCGCAGGCGACGATGGCTGGATCGATGTTTCCAGACTGCCGGATGTGGTGGCGCGTTACGACGAAAGCACGCAGTCCATCCATTTCACCCTGCCCATGGCAGCGCGGGCAAGCAAGGTGATCGATGCATCCGGCAAGAGCCCTCAGGAGGAAGACGGGGATGCGCAGGAAAAGGCCACAAGCGATTTTGGAGGTCTGGTGAACTACACGATCTACGGCTCGTCCGGCGGCAGCAAATGGTCGGATATTACCGACTTCAATGGTGTCTCGGCCCTGCTTGAAAGCCGGGTGTTCGGTCCGCTCGGCGTGCTGTCATCGTCTCAGGTTCTGAGCACCTCCCGTCTGTCGCAATTCGACACCCAGCGCCTCGATACCACCTGGAGCTATTCCGATGAGGACAGCCTGACGACCTATCGGGCCGGAGACCTGATCACCGGCGGACTGAGCTGGACACGTCCGACGCGGTTGGGTGGAGTGCAGGTCCGCCGCAACTTCGATCTGCGGCCGGATATCGTCACCATGCCGATGCCTGAATTCGCCGGCTCCGCGGCGGTGCCTTCAACCGTCGATGTCTACGTCAACAATATTCGCCGCCTGTCGCAGGATGTGCCCGAAGGCCCGTTCTCCATCACCAACCTTCCGGTGATCAGCGGCGCGGGAAATGCAAGACTGGTGGTGCGGGACGCGCTGGGCCGCGAAACCGTATCCGAAACGCCCTTTTACACGTCGCCGGATCTGCTGGCGCAAGGCCTGATCGACTTTTCCGCGGAACTCGGTTTTGCCCGGCGCAATTACGGAACCTCCTCTTTCGACTACGATGAACGACTGCTCGGATCGGCGACGGTGCGTTACGGGCTATTGGACAGCCTGACGCTCGAAGGTCACGCCGAAGGTGGGGAAGATTTTTACAATATCGGCTTTGGCGGCGTCTTCACGCTTGGGGCCTATGGATTGGCAGCGGTTTCGGGCGCATCAAGCCATTTTGATGCGGAAAGCGGCTATCAGCTGTCCGCAAGCGTCGAAGCGGAGTTGCTCGGCGTAAGGTTTAACGCGCGGTCACAACGCACCTTCGGTGACTACAACGATATGGCATCCGTCTCCGCCGATATTTCGAAGACCCGGACGATAGCCGGTCTGCTGAGCGCGCGACCGCCGCGTGCGCTGGACCAGATTTCTCTTTCCACCCAGCTCGGCTTTGATGAAACGAGCCTGAATTTCTCCTATACACAGCTGGAAACCTTCGATGAGAGGCGGTCGCGACTGCTGGGCCTCTCCGCAACGCGACCCTTCGGCGAAAACGGCAATATCTTCATTACCGCCTATAAAGACCTTGAGGACAACCATTCCTACGGCGTCTTCGCCGGGCTGTCCTGGTCGTTCGGCGGTGGTGTTTCCGGTTCAGCCGGCATGTCGTCGGATGCCGACGGATATTCCCTGACGGCGGAGGTCGGGAAATCCGAAGAGCAGGCCGAGGGAAGCTATGGCTGGCGGTTGCGCGGTTCGACGGGCGGCAACGATATCGCCTCCGTGTCCGGCAGTTATCGCGGCAGTGTCGCGCGCGTTGCCGCGGGTGTCGATCAATTCAACCGCACAACGCAGGCCTATGCGCAGATCGACGGATCGATAGCGCTGGCGGGCGGCGATGTCTTTGTCGGAAACCGGATCGATGACGCCTTTGCGGTTGTGGATGCAGGTGCACCCGGCGTTGATATTCTGCTGGAAAACCGCCCCATCGGCCAAACGAACCGCCGCGGAAAGATATTGCTTCCCAACCTGCGGTCCTATGACGTCAACAATATCACGCTGGACCCCAGCAATCTTCCCGTCGATGCCCGCATAGACAGGACAAAACAGAGAGTCACACCAGCAGAGCGCGCGGGCGCAATCGTCGATTTCAAGGTGGAAACCGGAGGCCAGGTAGCGCTGGTGACGCTGAAGGACGAGACCGGCGAATTCATCGAAACCGGATCGACCGGCAAGATCGACGGCAAGCGCGACTTCATCGTCGGTTATGACGGACAGGCCTATCTCGACAATATCGGCAAAACCCATCGGCTTTCCATCACGCAACCCACGAAAGGCGAGTGCGAAGCGCAGATTACCATTCCCCCTGCCGCCAGGACCCGCGCCACCCTTGAGGCCATATGCAGGAGCGTCCAATGAAAGTTCTGACCCGCACTGCCCTTGCCATCGCCGCTTTCCTGTCCGCATCACCGGTTCTGGCGCAAAGCTGCAGCTTCAGCATGTCGGACATGAGTTTCGGTTTCGTCAACCTTGCAAGCGGCAGCGCCGTCGATACAACCGCAACATTGTCGGTCACCTGCTCCAACCCCCTGTCGCTGGCACTTTCCATCCGTATCTGCCCCAACATCAATGCTGGCAGCGGCGGACAATCGGGCGGTATCCGCCGGATGCTCCAGGGCAGCAACATCCTCAATTATCAGCTGTACCAGAACTCCGGACGCACGACGCCCTGGGGGTCGGTTACGCAGTCCGCACTCGGATCGCCTCCGCCGATCGACATGGCGCTGCCACTTCTGCTCAACAGCACGACCCGCACGGTTTATGGCAGGATCAACGCCGGTCAGGCCGCTGCGGCCCGTGGCCCTTATCTCTCCAGCTTTGCCGGCGCCGAGACCAATTTCACCTATACGTCCTTCACTTTGTTTGCACCGAACTGCGCCGACGTCACCCAGAACCCCACGCAGGTGCCGTTCAACGTCACGGCTGCGGTCTCGCCCACCTGCATTGTTTCGGCGCAGAACATCAATTTCGGCAGTCACGGCGTTCTCAATACCGCAGTCGATGCGGCCGGGGCCGTCACACTCACCTGCACCAGCAGCCTGAATTACAGCGTCGCGCTGAATGGCGGCCTGAGCAACAGCCCGCCGGCCACGCGCCAGATGGTGCTGGCAGGTGCATCGATAATCTACGGGCTTTATCGTGACGCCAACCGCACGAATGTCTGGGGAAGTGCGGCCGGACAAACCGTCAGCGGCACCGGGACAGGCAGCCTGCAGACACTGAACGTTTACGGACGCGTACCGGCACAGAACACGCCGGCACCGGGAAATTACAGTGACACCGTCGTCGTGACCGTCAGCTATTAGGCGAGGTGCAGTGGCACGCGGAGGCGACGGAGTGAAATCACGACAGCCGCGTCTGGGCCCTCACCGCCTGTTAGCCGTCGACCGGATCACCACCAGTTCCCTCCGAAGATCACCAGAAGAGCCAGAAATATCCATACGAAAATTCTGACTTTCCTATGGATACGCTTCTCATCTGCAGTCCGGGGCTGTCTTGCCCCAAAGAGATTTCCGACAATCTCCTCAAAAATATGAAACATTGTTCCCTGCGATCTAAAGCTTCCTTCTTCCCATGACAGTCCAGCGGGCCTGAAAAGTAAAGGAGCTTTCCCGTTGCAAAGGCAGCGGCATCGACGCCGGAAAGGCCCTTTCAGCGGGCACACCATCCTCATACCAAATATTTCAGAGGAACTTACGCACTGGAATTCCCGCCAGTCCATGCTCTAGGCTATGGTGACGATAAGCACCGCGTTCCCATGGCCCGTCACGCGCGTACCGGAGTGACCATTGGCGACGTAGAAACAGTGTCTGCCCGCAGGCCTGACGTTATGGGGAGAATGACCATTTTGAAACATGTGCTTCCAGCGGTTTTATTCGCGTTTTCGCTTG
The DNA here is from genome assembly GCF_017313365.1 of Agrobacterium sp. OT33. Lineage (NCBI taxonomy): Bacteria > Pseudomonadati > Pseudomonadota > Alphaproteobacteria > Hyphomicrobiales > Rhizobiaceae > Agrobacterium > Agrobacterium sp. OT33. The sequence continues at coordinate 58,150 of NZ_JAFLMZ010000013.1, forward strand.
GTCTGCCGCTTTCATCGGCCCGGGCAGATGTTTCATCCACTCATCAAAACGAGGCGGCATCCGCATTCCAGGCTCTTGACGCGCTTGCACGAGACACCCGCGCGCAGGGGGATTTACCACGCTTGTCCAATCCTACCCATGCCAGGGTGCTCGACCGGTTGTGGAACGTCGAGGCGACACTTGGTGCGCCGCCTTATCAAGCGGCCGATGTTCCCGCACTTCTGACAATCGGCGACAGGGCCGGCGCCGTTTTCAAAACTTACGTGCTATTTGCCCCACAGAACGGCACGGTTCCCGATACCGCCGCGAACACATTCAAATATCAGGATGAAATCGCGCGCGCCGGGGCCTATCTGCTCAATGTATATGCGGCAGAGCTGGAGGCCGCCACCGACTTCGTCAGCAAGCTGCCCGCCGATCAGATGAACGAGGCGCGCCGCGCCGGCTTGCGCCAGATGAGGCTCGGGATCACGGAACAGGTCACGGGATTGATGCTCATGCTGCGTTCACCGGGCTTGCGCCCCGAGAACCGCCTGCTTTTGCTGGACGCACTCAATGGCAGCGCCATTCCTCTTGCGGCTGCCATATCGCCAGCGGACAGGAAAGCCGTTACAGCCCAGATCGAGGCAGCCCTGCCCGGATTGTCCCAACCCGAGCATGACAGGGCACAGACATTGAAATCCGCCTTCACACCCCAGGAATGCAACGGCCTTTGCGCCTTGGGCGACTAGCCGCCGGGCGGCGCACCCCGCCCCCGGCTGCCCGGCTTGAGACGAAAGGCAGGGCACGGGATCACCTCGACATCATCGCCAACGGCCACAGGACGATCTGGGGAAAGATCACGAGCAACACAAGGACCGCGATCTGAGCGACCATGAAGGGCACCACACCCTTGATGACACCGGTCATCGGAACGCGTGCCACCCCGCAGACGACATTGAGCACGGTGCCGACCGGCGGTGTTACCAGCCCGATTGCGTTGTTCATGATGAACAATACGCCGAAATAGACCGGGTCTATTCCTGCCTGCTTGACGATTGGCATCAGCACCGGGGTCAAGATCAGAACCGTCGGTGTGAAGTCCATCGCCGTGCCGACGATGAGGACGATCACCATGAGGATCGCCATCAGGATAATCTTGTTATCCATGAACGGCTGGACCATGTCGGCCAATTGCTGCGGGATGTTCGCGGTCGTGATGAGCCAAGCGGAAACGCCGGCAGCGGCGACGAGGAACATGACGACGGCGGTGGTTTCGGCCGCGCGATACATCAGCCCGAACAGGTCGGAAAGCTTGATTTCACGATAGACAAAGACGCCGACAAACAGGGAATAGACCGCCGCTATCACCGCCGCTTCGGTCGGCGTAAAGGCGCCGATCTTCAGTCCGCCGATGACGACGACGGGCATGACGAGCGCCCACAGCGCCTTGCGTGTCTCGCTCAGCCGCTCGGCAAGGTTCCGTCTGGGTTCGACACCGGGATTATCGCGCCCGATGCTCCAGCGCCAGGCCAGCATGATGGCAAGGCCCATCAGGATTCCGGGCACGATGCCGGCCAGAAAGAGTTTGGTGATGGATACGCCGCCAGCGACACCAAAGATGATCATGCCGACCGAAGGCGGAAGCACCGGTGCGATGATGCCGCCGCAGGAGATCAGCCCGCAGGAACGATTGATATCGTAGCCGGCATTGCGCATCAGCGGGATGAGTACGGATGCAAGTGCCGCCGCATCGGCAACCGCCGAGCCGGAAAGCGACGCCATGACGATGGCGGCCAGAACCGCGACATAACCGAGGCCGCCGCGAATATGTCCGATCCACGCCATGGCCATGGTAATGATGCGCCGGGTCATACCGCCGGCATTCATCAGTTCACCGGCCAGCATGAAGAAGGGAACGGCAAGCAGGGGAAAGCTGTTGGCGCCGTCCCACATGTTCTGGATGACGATCTGCGGATCGGTGATGCCCATATAGAGCATCATCACAAGACCGCATCCGATCAGCGCGAACGCAACCGGCATGCCGAGCGCCATCAGGCCAAGAAGCGAGCCTATGAAGACAAAAACGATCATGATCAGCGCCCCTTCTGCTCGTCGGTTGCGCGTGCCGCCTGAAGCCCCTCATCGAGGCCCTCCTCATGCACGTCGATCAGTTCGTCATCGGCAATGTCTCCCATGGCCAGCCGCACGAGGTTCGACAGGCAGATCAGGGCGATCGCCGCGCCGGTGACGTAGCTGACGCCATAGACCCACAACATGCTAATCTCCGCGACCGGAGATTCCGTGATTTTCAGGATGTCGTGCTGAAGCCAGGTGCCGTAAAAGATGAAGGCGGCGCAGATGAGCATCACCACCTGGCTGATTGCCCAGCACAGCTTTCGTCCAAGGACCGGCAACGTCTGCACGACGATATCGACACCCAGATGGCTGCGTCTGTGCAGGCCGATGATCCCCCCGAGGAAGGTCATCCACACAAAGGCAAATCGTGGAAGCTCCTCCGAAATGTCGATCCCGGTGTTAAAAAACAGACGCAGAACGACATTGCCGAAGACCATCACAAGCATCGTGGCCATGCAGAGTACAAGGATGATCTCAATCGCGCGGTAAAAACCGCCGACGCCTGCATCCAGAAATGCGCGCATTTTCATCTCCCCGGCGAGATGGCCGCCGCATTCGATGTGCGGCACCCCTCGCAGATTTCACAGTCCCCTCCGCAGCACCATGGTGGCGAGCCGGCACTCAGCCGGCCCGCTGGCGATAACGGTTTTATTTTCTGTGTTTGGCGATCTCGGCATAAAACTGATCGACGAACTCGACGCCGATCACGTCCCTCGCCTTGGTAACGACCGGCTCAATCGCCATGCGGATCGCATCGAGTTCCGCTGGCGGCATTACCGTCGCCGCCATGCCCTCGGCCTCGAGTTTCTTCAGGGCTTCGCCGGCATCGCGCAATTCGGCCTCGCGCTGGAAGGTGCGTGTTTTCTCCGCTGCGGCCTGAACGGCACTCTGCTGTTCCGGCGTCAGCGAATCATGGAACTTCGCGGAAGAAAGTAGCGCCACCGGCGTATAGACGTGATTGGTGACTGTCAGATATTTCTGCACCTCGAACATCTTGTTCGCATACATGTCCACGAAAGGATGCTCATAGCCATCGAGCGCCCTTGTTTCCAGCGCCGTGTAGACCTCGGTGAACGCCATTGGCACGGCGTTCATGCCAAGCGCCTTGAAGCTTGCGAGCGCCATGGGGCTTTGCATGACCCGAACCTTCAGCCCCTTCATATCGGCGAGCGATGCCACCGGATGCTTGCTGTTCGATAGATTGCGGAACGCGCCGCCGGCCCAGACAAGGCCGTGGATTTTCATGTCGGCAAGGTTGTCGAGCAGGCGTTTTCCCTGTGAGCCGTCAAGCACGTCCGCCGCCTCGGCATCGGTCGCGAAGAGGAAAGGAATGTCAAAGATCTGAAGTTCCTTCTCATGGGTGGCGATTGGCGCGAGTGCACCCATGTAGAAGTCGATGGTTCCCGACTGGAGCGCCATCAGCATCTTTTCTTCGGAGCCGATTGCGGAATTGCCGAAGACATCGACTTTGACGCTGCCGCCGGTTGCCTTCGCCACTTCCTCGGCGAAATATTTCATCGCCGCCGAGCGTGGATGGGTGTCGGCGAAGCCATGGCCGAGCTTTGCCACCTTGACGTCCTGGGCCAGGATCGGCGTCGCCGGCATGGCGGCAAAGGCAATCGCCGCACACAGGCCGACACCGAAGCCGCGCCGCGCCATATCCTGCGTGACACCCGTGCCGAAGCACGATGCCAGATATTGTTTTCCCGCGCCGAATGCGCGCTTCATCGATACGAGTTTCATGTTGCTCCTCCCCTTGGTTTTACTGGAACCCGTCACGCTCTCCCCAAGCGCGACGAAACGAATTGCGGGCGCTCGCCTACAACACGGAAATCATGCCGCCATCGGCATAGACGATCTGGCCATTGACGTAGTCGGATGCTGCGGACGCAAAATAGATGACGGTTCCCGCCAGTTCTTCGGGCCGGCCCCAGCGTCGCGCCGGCGTGCGCGCCTTGACCCAGGCGTCAAATTCCGGGTTGGTGAGCAAGGCCTCGTTCATATCCGTGATCATGTAGCCGGGGCCGATCGCATTGGCCTGAATGCCCTTTTCGGCCCACTCGGCCGCCATGGCCTTGGTCAGCATCTTGATGCCGCCTTTCGCCACGGTGTAAGGCGCGACCGTTGCCCGGGCGAGTTCGGAGGTCAGCGATCCGATATTGATGATCTTGCCGGAACCGCGCTCCGCCATCCGCCTCGCCGCCTCCCGGCCAACAAGGAAGGCCGAGGTCAGATTGGTATCGATCACCCGGCGCCAGTCGGCGGTCTCCAGCTCAAGCATCGGCTTGCGAAACTGGATGCCGGCATTGTTGACGAGGATATCCACCCGGATACCGTCCCGGTCGAGCCGCTCGAAGGCTGCGATGACAGCGGCTTCGTCGGTCACGTCAAACGCCGCCGTCAGCACGTCGCGGCCGGCCGAGCGCATCGCCGTGGCCGCCTCTTCCAGTCGCTTGGCGTCGACGCCATTGAGGATAACCCGGGCGCCGGCATTCGCCAGCCCCTCGGCAAAGGCCCGCCCCAAACCACGGGACGAACCGGTGACCAGCGCCGTCTTGCCGCTCAGATCAAATAGTGAGACGCTCATGACGATTCCCCTCAGAGTTCAGAGACGCGCACGGACAGATCCGAGCGTTCGAAGAAGGACGGTTGCAGTTCAGTGCCGAGACCGGGGCCTTCCATTGGGTAAACGAAGCCGCCCTCGATACGCGGAACCTCCGTCACCAGTTCGCGATACCAGCCCTTGTAAAAGGCACGCACGCTTTCCTGGATGAGGGTGTTGGGTTGCGAAAAGCTCATATGGATGGCCGCAGCGAACCCGACCGGGCCGATGCAGTCATGCGGGGCAAAAGGCCGGTGATAGGTTTCCGCCATGGCCGCGATCTTGCGGCCCTCGGTCAAACCGCCCGTCCAGCACAGGTCGGCCATGACGACATGGGCGGCGTCGCGGTCGAGATAGTCCTTGTAGGCAAAACGTGTCCCGAGCGTTTCGGAGGCGCAGGTCCACACATCGGTGGAATGCGCGTATTCGGCAAGCGCCTGCGGCGAATTCATCCGTATCGGATCTTCGTACCATGTGGGCTTGAAGGGTTCGAGCGCCCGGGCGATCTGCTTGGCAACCGGCAGGTTCCACAGCGAGTGGAACTCGACCATGATATCCATCTTGTCGCCGACGGCCTTGCGGATCAGCTCGAACGGCTTGATCGCCGTCTTCATCTGTTCCGCCGTGATGAACAGGCCGCGGTTTTCCATCGCCGGAGGATCGAACGGCCAGATCTTCATGGCCGTGATCCCGTTCGACAGAAGGTCTTCCGCCAGTTCGCCCGCCCGGTTCATGAAACCGTCGAGATCCTCGTAAGGACCCGCCTCTTCCCCCAGGTTCCAGGTGTCGACCGGCTTGATCTTCTTCGTCCGCACATAGCGGCTTCCGGCGCAGGTATTGTAGACGCGCATCTTCTCCACGCAGAGCCCGCCCAGCATCTGGTGAACGGGCTGCCCGCACACCTTGCCGAACAGATCCCATAGCGCGATGTCGATTGCGGAGGCGGCCCGATGTTCCGCCCCCGTCGAAGCATGTGCCATGGGCAGGTTGAGCATTTCCCGGTGAAGAGCCTCTATATGAAGCGGATTGCGGCCCACGAGCCGGCTTGCCAGCGTATCGTGGATGTGGGCCTCAACGGCCGCCGCACCGTAAAAGGTTTCGCCGAGGCCGGTAACGCCCTGATCCGTCTCCACATGCACCCAGAGAACATTGGAGAACTCCTCTGCACGAAAAGTCTTGATCGCAGTTATCTTCATCATCGCTTCCGTTCAATCCGCCCGGCTTTCGCCAGGTCGCCATTTCAGCGGGAGAACCACAGAGACAAAGGAAATCCATCGATCGCATGCGAGAGCATGCGGCCCTGTTTCTCCATCAAGGTCTGACTGACGATTCTCTCCGCCCGATTTTTATGGCAGAATTTCTGCCAGTCTCTTATAATGCTGTCAACCGAAATTATGAAAGTAGTATTCCGAAATGACAAAAGCTGTAGGACAAGTTTTCGAAGAAGATATAGGTCTCGTTGAGCGAGCCATAGTCGACGTGCGCGCCTATATGCGCGAAAACCAGCTTCGGCCGGGCAGCCCCATGCCAAGCGAAACAGCCATGGCCGCCAAGCTCGACGTTTCCCGGTCCGTGGCACGGGAGGCCTTTCGTGCCCTTGCCGCGCTTGGAATCCTGGAAGTCAGCTCCGGTCGCCGGGCGCGTGTTGCCGCGCCGGATGCGATACCGCTCAGCATGATTCTCGATCATACCGTGACAACGAAGCAGCTCAGCGTTCAGCAGGTTCTCGACGTTCGGCGCACGCTTGAGTTGCGCACGGCAAGCCTTGCGTCGCTGCGCCGGACGGACGCGCAGGCGCGGGAGCTTCTCCAGATCGTGGAAGACATGTTCAACGCGCTCGAAACACCGGAGGCGGTGATGGAACTCGACATTCGTTTCCACGAACTGATTGCCCAGGCTTCCGGCAACTCCCTTTATGGAATCATCGTCGGCTCTTTCCGCGTCGTAACGCAGCAGACCTGGCATATCGGCTGGCGCAGCCGCGCCACTCTGGAGAACCGCACGGAAAACATCCGCTGCCACCAGAGGATCGCTGAAGCGATCAGCCTGCAGAATATGGAGATGGCGGAGGCTGCCATGACCGAGCATTTCGACTCGGCCGTCGGCGTCCTGCTTCGGGCGGGCGTCAACTGACGAAGCCATGAGGTGAACATCGCCTGCCGCCGCACCCGGACGTTTGCCCAGCATGGCTCCGTTTCGGGATCGCTTCCTTCCCGGCCGTGAGAGACACGGACGCCGATGCGGTAGTTGCGGCGATGCGCGCCGCACCGCCACGGGTCGCGTCTGCTTGGTCAAAACAGGCGTTACCATTCGGCGACACTACCATCCTGATGGCGCCATAGCGGATTACGCCAGCGATGGCCTTGCCTCGCCATTTCGATCACATGCGCCTCATCAACCTCAATACCCAGGCCGGGACCCTGCGGTATTTCGACAAACCCGTTCTCGTAACGGAAGACATCCTTGTTGGTGATGTAGTCCAGAAGGTCGCTGCCCTGATTGTAGTGAATGCCAAGGCTCTGTTCCTGGATAAACGCGTTGTGGCTGACAGCATCGATTTGCAGGCAGGCGGCCAGAGCAATCGGCCCAAGCGGGCAATGTGGCGCAAGGGCGACGTCATAGGCCTCCGCCATCGTCGCAATCTTGCGGCATTCGGTAATTCCGCCCGCATGCGAAAGATCAGGCTGGATGATATCGACATAGCCGCCGGAGAGAACGGACTTAAAATCCCAGCGTGAATAAAGCCGTTCGCCGAGCGCGATCGGTGCCGAGCAATGATTGGCGATTTCCTTCAGCGCCTCGAGATTTTCCGAAAGCACCGGCTCTTCGATGAACATCAGCTTGAACTGCTCGAGTTCCCGTGCCAGCACCTTGGCCATTGGCCTGTGAACCCGGCCATGGAAATCGGCGCCTATTCCGATATGCGGCCCCACCGCATCGCGCACGGCGCCTATCGTCGCGACGATGGCGTCGATTTTGTCGTTGCCGTCGACGATCTGCAGCTCTTCGGCGCCATTCAGCTTGATCGCCTTGAATCCCGCGGCAACGACGTCCCGCGCATTCTTCGCGACGTCACTCGGGCGATCACCGCCGATCCATGAATAGACCTTGATCCTGTCGCGGCACTGGCCGCCAAGCAGCGAATGGACCGGCTGGCCGAGCGCCTTGCCCTTGATATCCCAGAGCGCCTGATCGATCCCGGCAATGGCACTCATATGGACCGCGCCGCCCCGATAAAAGCCACCGCGATACATGACCGTCCAGTGATCCTCGATCATGAACGGATCCTTGCCGATGAGATAATCCTCCAGCTCATGCACGGCAGCCTGAACCGTCAGTGCCCTGCCTTCGACCACGGGCTCGCCCCAGCCGGTAATGCCCTCATCCGTCTCGATCTTGAGGAACAGCCAGCGTGGTGGAACGATATAGGTGGTGAGTTTTGTGATCTTCATGGTGTTCTCCTCCGCACCTGCGCCGGCGGTTCGAGCCATTATTTAGCCGGATATTGAATATCCGCCATCGACTGGGATGGCGGCACCGGTGATGAAGCCGGAGCCGGGACCGGCAAGAAAGGCGGCAATGCCCTCGAAATCCTCCCCGCGTCCCCAGCGCCCGGCAGGCGTGCGGGCAAGTACTTTCTGGTTCAGCCCCTCCACCTCCTGCCTGGCCGAAGCGCCCAGATCCGTGTCGATCCATCCCGGCAGAACGGCGTTGACCTGAATGTTGTCCGGCGCCCAGGCAACGGCGAGCGACCGGGTCAGCTGGACGATACCGCCTTTGCTCGCCCCATAGGCGGGTGCGAAAGAAGCGCCGAATATGGATGTCATGGAGCCGATATTGATGATCTTACCCTCACCGGCTGCCTTCATCGCCGGGTAAGCCGCCTTTGAGCAGACGAATGCCGCAGTCAGATTGGTTTGAATGATGCGGTTCCAGTCGGAGAGATCAAAGATTTCCGGCGCGCGGCGGACATTGATGCCGGCATTGTTGACGAGGATGTCGAGCCGGCCTTCTGCCTGCACCAGATCTCCGATGGCCTTTCTGCTGGCGTTGTCATCACTGATATCCAGTTCCAGAAACCGGCCTGAACCTCCTGTTGCATCAAGAAGCCGGACGGCATCCTCGCCCTTGCGCGGGTTGCGCCCGGCAATCACCACCCTTGCGCCGGCCTTTGCCAGACCAACGGCCATTGACAGCCCGATACCGCCATTGCCGCCGGTAACGAGGGCTACTTTTCCCGAGAGGGACATGGTTGATACAGAATTCATGCCTGACGCCTTTCAGAACGACAATTGTACCTTCATCGCCCGCGACCGGTCGGTGGCCAGCATGAAGGCCTCATCAGCCTCCTGAAAAGGCAATGTGTGGGTTACGAGTGGCTTCAGATCGATGCGGCCGGAGTTCATCAGGTCGACGGCCTGCCGGAATTCACCGTCGAACCGGAAGGTGCCGCGCAACTGCAATTCCTTGGTGACGATCGCATTGATCGGCAGGGTCACATCACCGCCAAGTCCGAGCTGGATGATGATGCCGCCGGCACGAATGGCCGCAAGCGCGCCATTGAGTGCAGCCTGATTGCCCGATGCCTCGAACAATATGTCGATCGTACCCTTGCCCGTGGCGTAGGGCACAAGCGCTTCCGGTGTCGTCTTCATGTTGAGAACCTCGGTGGCACCGAGTCTGCTGGCAACCTGCAGCGGGAATTCGCCCACATCCGTCGCGATGACCTCCGCAGCGCCTGCATTGCGCGCGACCAGCACACACAAAGCCCCGATCGGACCGCAGCCCGTCACCAGCACACGCTTGCCCAGAAGCGGCCCCGCCTGTTTCATGGCATGCAGAACGACCGCAAGCGGCTCGGCCATGGCCGCTTCCGCCATGGTAACGGTGTCGGCGATCGGAATAGCCTGGGCAGCACTGACGGTAATGCTCTGGCGAAAACCACCCTGCGCATGCGGCAGGCGCATGGCGCTGCCCATGAACTGCATGTTCATGCACTGGTTATGGGCGCCTTCACGGCAATATTCACACTCGTAGCACGGTGAACTCGGATTGACCGATACCCGCATGCCCGGCACCAGATGCGAAACGCCGGCGCCGCATTCCTCGATGATGCCCGCCATCTCGTGACCGAGTGCCATCGGTTCGCGCACGCGGATGCTGCCGGAGCCTCCATGCAGATAATAATGGAGATCGGAACCGCAAATGCCCCCGGCCTTGACCGCTATTCTAACCTGACCGGCAGCCGGGGCGACGCTTGCCACGGGCTCGATCCGCAGATCCTTCTGCGCGTGAATGATAACGCCTAACATCGAATTTTCCTTCCTGATTTCGCCGTGACGGAGCCTGAGCAGCCTTCAAGCGAGACATTTTCTGGTTTGATGGTGCCGCTTACTGGCGAAAAGCTCCCCTGCCGCCCCGGCACTTCCTTTGAAAACTCTGGAAATCTGAAATATTGAGAAATTTCCTGTCATTGCATTTTGCAACTGACGAGACGGAACGGTAACCTCAGGCAGAATCTCGAGGAATGAAGCATGACCGGTGAAGACAAGAACGGGACGAAAGATGAGGACGGCAATCCGCAGGAGAAAAAGAGACGCAACAGCGTCAACCTGACGGAACTTGCCTATGAGCGCATCGAGCACCTGATCATTACCTGTGAGCTCAAGCCGGGCCGCTTTCTTTCCATTCAGGATTTGCAGAGAGAAACCGGATTGAGCCGCACACCCGTGCATCAGGCGGTCAGCCGGCTGGCCGCAGATACGCTCGTGATCATTCAACCCCGTCATGGCCTGCAGATTGCGCCCATCGATCTTGCCCGCGAGCGAATGCTTCTGCGTTTGCGGCGCGACCTCGAGCGTTTTGTCGTGTCGCTGGCGGCGGAACATTCGACGTCCACACACCGCTCGCAGATGCTGCACATCACCCGCATTCTGAAAGACCAGCGTGACACCATGGCGATCGGCGATTTCAATATTTTCGACCGTCGTATCGACAGGCTGATCCTGCTGGCGGCGGGAGAGCCCTTCCTCGAGCATACGCTGCGGCCGCTCCACACCCTGTTCCGGCGTATCGGCCTTATCCACCACCGCAATATCGGCGGCGCGGAAAGCCTTGCCGGAAGCATCCAGAGCCATATCGGCATACTTGAGGCAATCGCCAAGCGGAATGTCGCTCTCGCCGTCGAGGCGTCCGACCAGCTGATCGACTATGTCGACCGGATGTTCGATGCCCTGGAGAGGGACATCGACCCGTCCATCCTCGACTCCAGCCTGGAATCGCTGATCTCGCTGTGAGGTATCGCCCCTTGCGTCCTTCATGATCCGGCTCCGGTGCTAAGATTATGGGCGCAGCCGCAGACCGGTTTCAGCCGAAAACAGAACGGCTTCATCAAGGTTGAACGCCAGCGAAACCGGATCACCGACTTTAAGCCCGGTGTAGCCCTGTTCGGTGACCATGACGGCATCCAGCTCACCTTCCTCGCGATGCGCCGTGCGGGCATTGCTGAGCGTCACCGCGATGACGGATTCGGCCCCGATATGCTCGACCAGCGTCACCGTTCCGTCGACGCTGCCGGGTTGACGTTCAGGCGTCAGCCTGATCGCATTCGGGCGGATGCCGAACAGAACCTTGCCGTTTTCCCTGACCGCTGCCGACAGGCCCTGCGGCAATGCCAGCGAAATGCCACCGACGCTGACGACACCGCTTGCCGCATCGGCTTCGATAAGGTTCATCGGCGGCGTGCCGATGAAGCGCGCGACATAGGTATTGGCAGGATCGCTATAGATTTCGCGGGACGAACCGAATTGCTGAACCACGCCGTCGCGCATCAGCGCGATCTTGCTTCCCATCGTCATGGCCTCGACCTGGTCGTGGGTCACGTAAACGAATGTACCGCCGATATCGGCATGCAGCTTGGAAATTTCCGCCCGCATCGACGTCCTGAGCTTGGCGTCCAGATTGGAAAGCGGCTCATCCATCAGGAAGACTTCAGGCTGCCGCACCATCGCCCGGCCCAGCGCGACACGCTGCCGCTGCCCGCCCGACAGGGTGCGCGGAAACCGGTCCAGCATCTCGGTCAGGCCCAGTATCTTCGCATTGCGCTGTACCATTTCCTTCACCTGCGGCGAATTCTCGATCCGCCGCCTGACAAGGCCTCCGATGATCGGCAGGTGATGCCACCAGCGGAACTGTTTCATCACCAGGGGAAACGTCATGTTCCTGCGCACGGTCAGATGCGGATAGAGCGCATAGGACTGGAAAACGAAGGCCATGTCGCGGTCGCTTGGCGGCAGATTGTCGACGCGGCGGCTGCCGATCAATATTTCTCCGCCGGAAATGCTTTCAAGACCGGCCAGCATGCGCAGAAGCGTCGATTTTCCGCAGCCCGAAGGGCCGAGCAGCACCAGAAACTCGCCGTCCGAAACGGCGATATCGATATTGCGGATAACGTCCTTCGCGCCGAAACTCTTGCTGACGCTTTTCAGGGTAATGGATGCCATTTCAAAAATCCTTTATCAGCCCTTGACGCTGCCGGCCGTCATACCGGCCACGACATAACGCTGGACAAGAAGGTAAAACAGGACAGCAGGAAGCGTGTAGATGAAGCCGACGGCCATGACGGAATGGACCGGCGTCGACAACTCGCCGACGAAACCGGCAAGCCCCACCGAGGCGGTGCGGAGACTTTCGCTGCTGATAAGCGTCTGGGCGAAAACATATTCGTTCCAGCCATTGAAGAATGCGATGACCGAGGCGGCGGCAAGTGTCGGCCCGATCAGCGGCACCACGATCAGAAGCACCACGTCGAGCTTGGAGCATCCTTCCATGCGGGCGGCCTCCTCCACCTCGATCGGCACCGCGTCAATGGCCCCTTTGAGAATCCAGGCGATGACCGGCACCGTAAAGGCGGTGTTGGCGAGGATCAGGCCGGTCAAAGTATTGAGCAACCCGAGGTCGCCGAAGATGGCGTAAAGCGGCACGACCAGCATGGCTTCGGGCAGCATCTGGGTCGCAAACAGCACGAAGCCGAGAAGCGCAAGCCCGGCGAACCGGAAACGGGAGAGCGCATAGGCGGGCAGGATCGCCAGAACAATGCTCAGCACCGTCGTGCCGGAAGCAACGATCACGCTGTTTTTCAGCCATGTCGCAACCGGTATGGTCTTGAACACGTCCTGATAAACATTCAGTTCCGAAAACGACGGCAGGAACTGCGGGGTTGCAGCAAATAGCCCCGAAGACGTGGTGAGCGATGTCACGAGCATCCAATAGATCGGGAAGACAGCAACGCCGAGAAGGGCGAGAACGCTGATCATGCGCAGGCTATGCTGCCAGGGAGAGGTTTTCATGCGCGTCTCCCCTGCGCACGTTCGGCACGCTGCGATATCTTGAAGTAGATCATTGTCACGACAAGCGCGATGGCGAGGCCCACCATGCCGATGGAGGCGGCACTGCCAAGCTCGCGATAGACGAAGCCCTGGCGGTAGAGCTCGATCACCAGCGTATTGGTCGCCCCGATCGGGCCTCCCTGCGTCATCAGCCAGATCAGGTCGAAACGGCGCAGCGACCAGATGGTGACGAAGAGAGCGAGCAGCAGCACGGTCGGCTGGATGGTTGGCCACACAGCCGTCTTGAAGACGTTGAACCGGTCGGCTCCGTCAATGATCGCGGCTTCGCGCACTTCCGATGGAACGCCCTGCAGGGCTGCCAAGATGACGACCGAAGAAAACGGAAATATCTGCCAGATGGTCGTGATCATGATGGCAGGCAGGGCAAGCGAGGGATTGTCCAGCCAGTTTTCGTTGGAAAACGGCAGGCCCAGCACTCTCAGCGCATAATTGAACACGCCATATTGCGAGTTGAGCATCCAGGTGAAGATCAGCGCAACGGCAACCGGCGGCGCCGCCCAGGGCACCGTTACCAGAGCGCGGGCAATACCGCGTCCGGTAAAGGGGTTGTTGAGAAGCAGCGCCGTACCGAGACCGAAACCGATCGCCAGCACGACGCAGAGGATCGTATAGATCAGCGTGACCCAGAGAACCTGCGCGAAATCGCTGGTTTCGAAGATGTAGAGATAGTTTTCGAAACCGACAAAGAGCTGGTCGTCGGGAGACAGCAGCGAAGTCGATGTGAAACTAAGCTTCAGCTCCTGCAACAAGGGGTAGATTTGAAACAGCAGAAGATAAAGGGCGACAGGCGCGGCGAACCAATAAGGTGTCCACCGGCTGCCCTCGATCCCGCTTCGTGAGCCGGATGATCGCATCGACATTACTCGCTATCTGGAAATTGCAGGCAAAGTCTGCGCCGTATCAGCGGCGCAGCACCCGTCGCTCGATCAGCCGCTGCGCGGCATCCATGGCGTCCTTGGGATTTTCCCCGCCCTGAAGAACCTTCAGCACGCTCTCAAGCACGATCTGCTGGATTTCCGGCGTCTTCGTCTCAAGCCCCATGACCAGTTGCGGAACCGCGGTTTCGACCTGTTTGTCATAAACGGTGAGCCAGGGCTGCGCCGCCAAATCCTCGGCGGAATATTCAGTCACCGTACCAACGATGGTTCCCATGGCCTTTTGCAGGCCCTGCTGATTTTCCGGTTCCAGCGCCCATTTCAGGAAGGTGACGGCCGCATCCTTGTGCTTGGTATTGGCGTTGATCGACAGCATGGTCATGATCAGGCCCTGGGCGGGCGTCGGGAAAGGAGAAGGTGCCGCCGCAAAGGGAAGGTTCGGGGAATTCTGGTGGAAGATCGCCGCAACGCCGCCATTGTCGACATTCATGGCAATCTTGCCTTCCCAGAACATGCGCCGGTAGGTGGCGGCATCGGCGCCTTTCGGAGTGACATCGAGATCGTAGACCGCCTTATAGGCCTCGATACCCTTGATAACCTCCGGGCTGTTTACCGTCAGATTGCCGGAAGCGTCGCTCCAGCGGCCACCAAATCCGTAGACGAAATTGCAGACATCCTGCCAGAAACCGGCCCGCTCAGCCATCGTGGCGCGATAGGCATAACCATATTTGCCATCACCCGTCGTTTCCTTGGCGACCTTGAGGAAATCCTCGAATGTCGTCGGCGGCGCGCCCTTGACGATATCCTTGTTGTAGAGAAGCCCGTAACCGGTGGAATCGAAGATCACGCCATAACGCTTGCCATTCACAGCCAGATATTTGTCCGGACCGATGAATTTATATTGCGATGGATAGACAAGGCCATCGAGGGAAAGGACGCGCCCCGATGGTACGGCTGCGAAATAGTCGATCTGGTCGAAGCGGACCAGATCCGGGCCACCGCCGCCGCCCATCTGCGTGAAGACCGTGTTGGCGAAGCTGGAGAACGGGATCGCAATCGGCTCGACCTCGATCTTGTCCTGACTTTCGTTGAATTTCTGAACCCACGCCTTGGCGCGGTCGCCGCGCCCCGCCTCGGAGAACATCGCCGCAGCAAATGTGATTTTCTCTTTCGTCTGCTGCGCGAAGGCCGTGCCCGACAGGGCCGAGACCAGCAACGCCGATGCCAGAACGCCGCGAACAACTCCGCGTCTTGAATGCAGATAAGCCATTTGGATCCTCCATCCTTATACGCATATCCGGCGGACGTTTCCTCCATCGCCGGACATGCCTCCTCATCCGCAAACTAGAATGTTGTGATATTTCACGAAAGTCAATGCCATTACTGGCCGATTGTGACCGGAGAAAACCACACCGCCACATTGCCCATGATCTCAGATATTTAGCCGCCGGCTCGGCGCGCTTCCGTAAGTCAAACTGTCATGCCGGCAAGGGTTCTATACTTCAAAGGTAAAGTAGCCACCGCCCAGATGGAGACGATTCCACTCAGCCATGCAGCGCCGCGGTAAGCCAGGCCGCCGCGCGATCGGTCGCCATTGTCCTTCGCGATTTGGTTGGCAAGACAATGTTGTAGCGCGCGCCGGAAGGCATTCTGGTGTCATCAAAAGGCACCAGTGTCCCGTCATCCAGAAAGGTCTTCACAAGAAGTCCCCACCCCAGCGCCAGCCCCTGCCCTTCGCGCGCGGCAAAGATGGTTTCGGTATAGTGATTGAAGCGCAGGGTCGGCTTTATCTCGAAGCGGAGATCGAGGCTGGAAAGCCAGTGGCTCCATGAAAGCCAGGACCTGTCTTCAACATCCGTTTCTATCAGTTCATCGGCAGCCGCCAGAGGCCCTGCCCCGCGCTTTTCCAGATAACCGGGTGAACATACCAGCATAAGCACATCGTCGCGCGACGCGATGACCGTTCCGTCACTGAACGGAGGAACGCCGTACCGGATGGCTATATCGATATCGCCGTCATCGAGGTTGATGCGTGTATCCTGTGAAACGACCCGGATCTGAATTCCGGGGTTCTGCGCACGGAAATCGGCAAGGCGCGGAAGCAGCCAGAAGGACGAAAACGCGACCGTCGCGCCGATGGTGACAACGTCTTTCGCCGATCCCTTGATGGCATCGACCGTCTCCGCGATGTTGACGAAGCTTTGCGCCAATGACGCTCCCAGAGCCTCGCAGGCGGCGGTGGGCT
Organism: Agrobacterium sp. OT33; assembly: GCF_017313365.1. Lineage (NCBI taxonomy): Bacteria > Pseudomonadati > Pseudomonadota > Alphaproteobacteria > Hyphomicrobiales > Rhizobiaceae > Agrobacterium > Agrobacterium sp. OT33. The sequence continues at coordinate 74,398 of NZ_JAFLMZ010000013.1, forward strand.
CAATCGCCCGGTGCTTGCGGATGAACATCGGCACGCCCAGCTCATCCTCCAGCAGGGCGATCTGTCTGCTGACTGCCGCCTGGGTGACGCCAAGCTCCCCGGCGGCAGCGGTGAAGCTTCTCCGACGCAAAACCGCCTCGAGCATGATCAGCGCCGTAAGCGACGGCAGGCGTTTGCGAAACTGCATGACACCCTCTTTGCATTACATTTCATTATATAAGCTTGAGAATTAATGCCGTTGAGAAACAAGGGATGCAAGCGCAATCTCCATGCAAACAAGCATCAGGGGATATCATGCTAAACAAGCTCGCATCATCCATTTCGTCATTGCTCGATGCCCGCACTAACGGGCACTCCCTGCCAGCCGGTCTCTATACGCGCGACGATGTGTTCGAAGCCGACATCGAGGTATTCTTTCACAAGCACTGGATCTGTGTGGGTCTCGACTGCGACGTTCCGGAAGCCGGCGACGCCACGGTGGTCGACATCGGCAGGACCAGCCTCATCCTCCTGCGGGACGACGAAGGCGAAATCCGCGTGCTGCACAATGTCTGTCGCCATCGCGGCGCGCGTCTGCTGGATGCCGGCAGCACGATCATCTCGAAGCTCGTCTGCCCCTACCACACATGGACCTATGAACTGACCGGCGAGCTCAGCTATGCGCCGCATATGGGTAAGGACTTCGACAAGAATTGTCACAGCCTGCGGCAGGTGAACTTCAAATCGATCGGCGGCCTGATTTACGTCTGTCTTTCCGACAATCCGCCAGAAGATATCGACCTCCTCGAACGAACAATGGCAGAACGTCTCGCCCCCTATGACATCCGCAATGCGAAGATCGCGCATCAGACCGACGTCATCGAGGATGGCAACTGGAAGCTGACGATGGAAAACAACCGCGAGTGCTATCATTGCTCGGCAAACCATCCGGAACTCTGCGTTTCCTTCGTCGATCTCGACTTCGGGTTCGACCCTGAGACATTGAGCCCCGAAGACCGGGAACAGGCCGAGGAACATTTCCGGCTTTATGACGAGCGGACAAGGGCATGGGAAACGGATGGCTTTCCCTCCTCGGCCGTCGAACAGCTTACGGATTGCGCAACCAACTTCAGAACGCAGCGTCTGATCATTTCCGGCGCCGGCGAATCCCAGACCCATGATGCGACGGCCGCTTCCGCCAGACTTCTCGGCCACATGACCCGAAAGGATCTGGGCGACACACATCTCTGGGGACACAATTCCTGGAATCACTTCATGGGTGACCATGCGGTTGTTGCAATCGTCATTCCGCTCTCGGCCGGAAAAACCCTCGTGCGCACGAAATGGCTGGTTCACAAGGACGCCGTTGAAGGTGTCGACTATGATTTCGACAAGCTGACCGATGTGTGGATCGCGACCACCGATCAGGATGCGGATCTGGTTGCCCGCTCCCATGCCGGCGCCCTCGATCCCGCCTACCGGCCCGGCCCCTATTCCCGTTTTTCCGAAACCAATCTCGACAAGTTCGCGACGTGGTACATCGACCGGATGCGCGCCAATGGATATTGATCTCGCAACAAGGAAAAGCGGTGCGGTTGCAGATCGCGGCGTGTGGGACCCGGAGCATGACGACACGCTCGTCTGCATCGACGTTCATCAGGAAACCCATGATGTAAAGAGTTTCACCTTCGCATCCCCGCATGGCAAGCGGTTCGATTTCGAAGGCGGCCAGTATTTTCTCTTCGATTTTCCGATGGGGAACGATGCCGAAGCGCGCTGCTACAGCATCTCGTCATCCCCCCACCGGTCGAATGCTTTCAGCGTCACGGTCAAGCGCGTGGCGAACGGTCGGGTATCGAACTGGCTTCACGACAATCTGGCCAGGGGCATGACGGTCAGCGCGCAAGGCCCGCTTGGGCACTTCATCCGCCCGCGTGCCGTCTCTTCCAAACTGCTTCTTCTCTCCGGCGGTTCGGGAATAACCCCGGTGATGTCGATCCTTCGCGACCTTGCGGATCGCTGTGAACCCGCAGATGTCGTCTTCATGCACGCGGCGCGGACGCCGCTCGATCTGATATTCCGCGATGAACTGAACTGTCTTGCCGCTCGAATGAAGGGGCTGCGTCTGCAATTTCTTCCTGAAACAGTGCTTGGAGAGCCGTCATGGCCGGGCCTGACCGGCCGCATCACAGCCGAATTCATGAAGCTTGCCGTACCCGATATTGCTGATCGAACCGTCATGTGCTGCGGCCCGGCGCCTTTCATGGCGGCAGCCCGTTCGATTTCATCGGCGCTCGGGGTTCCAGCGCAAAACTATATCGAGGAGAGCTTCGACGCGGCGGTGATCGATGAAACGGGGCTTTCAGCAGAGGAGGCCGCGGCGAGCCGGTTATGGCAGGTTGAATTTCAGAAACAGGGCCGGAATATTGAAGTGCGAAGCGACCAGACCGTTTTGTCATCGGCAAAAAAGTCCGGGGTTCGCCTGCCCTCGTCCTGCTCCAACGGCGTCTGCGGCACATGCAAATCAAAGCTGGTGTCCGGCACCGTCGACATGAACCACAATGGCGGGATAAGGCAACGCGAGATCGACGCCGGAATGTTTTTGCCTTGCTGCTCGCGGCCGCTTAGCGATCTTGTCATCGACCGCTAAACACCGGCATGGGTTGAACGGCATCACACACAAGGATGCCGTCTCCCGTTCTTGCAAGCCCCCGGTAATATCGATCATCGACGCTTCCGACGCACGGAATCAGCGCGCGCCCAGAAAAGTGGAACGCAGGTGTGACGGGGTCTGCCCGAATTCCTTCTTGAATGAGCGTGTGAATTGCGAGGCCGTGTGAAAGCCGAGATCGAGCGCAATATCGGTCAGTGGCAATTTCGTCTGCGTGAGAAGCACCTTGGCACGCTCAAGGCGCACCCGCACATAGGCCCGCGCCGGCGAAATGCCCGCCTCCTTCTCGAAGATCCGCTCCAGCTGCCTGCGCGTCACCCCCACGAATGCCGCAAGCTGAGCAATCGGCATATCGCCGTCCAGATGCTGCTCCATCATGATCATGACCGCCCTGAGACGCGTGTCACTGTACTCCTCGTAAAGCGGTCTTCTTGGCTGGATTTCCAGATGGGAGCGCGCCTTCTCGATCTGCAACACTTCAAGGGCGTTTCGCTCCGCATCGGGGCTGATGTGGCGCCGGACGAGGGCTGCCGCCATATCGGCGGCACTGCTGCCTCCGGCGCAGGAACCCCGGCGTCTGTCGAGATTGAAAATCCTGTCCGGCCGGACTGACAGCCCCGGAAACCGCTCCCTGAACGCCTTGGCATGAAGCCAGCTCACGCAGACGTCGTGGTTCTTCATCAACCCCGCTTCAGCCAGAATGAATGTGCCGGTGCAGATACCGAGCAAGGGAACCTTCCTCGCATCGGCAAGCTTTAAAAACCCTATCGTCTCATGATCGACGGGATCTTCCCTGTTCAGCAATCCGCCGATGACGGCGATATAATCGAACCGGGTGGGATCGACAAAATCCGATGTCGGGGCGACCTGCACGCCGCAGCTTGAGACGATGAGATGGCGGGTACTGCCCAGCACCTGCCAGTCCGCCTTCACCCGTCCCGAGCGATCCTGCTCGTCGCTCGCAAGGCGCAGGGTATCGACGAACATTGCAAAGGCAGACAGCGTGAATGAGCGCGCCAGCACGAAGCCAACCTTGAGCCGGTTTGTCTGGTCCGTTGCCTCACCCTCTTTGTGCTGTTCCGGACGCATCGCCTCGTTCTCCTCGCCGTTGCCTCACCCACTCACGAAATCTGAAACCCGTGGGCAAGCGGGTCGCGATCATCGACATAGATCGTATTGTGTCCGATGACGCGCGCCCAGGCGCCAATGCTTGGGATTATCCCTTCAAAGGGACCGATGTTTGCGGCGCTTTCGACACGTCCTTCGAAGATCGTGCCGATGAGGCTCTCGTTTCTATAGGTTGAAGCGACCGGCAGGCGTCCTTTTCCATGGAGCTGCGCCATGCGTGCGGATGTGCCGGTGCCACCCGGAGATCTGTCGATCGCCTTGTCGCCATAAAACACCGCCGACCGGCCATCGGCACCGCTATCGACAGGCACATCACACCAGATGGCGTGATGCACGCCCCTGATGCGCTCGTCATCGGGGTGGACGGGATCGCAAACACTCTTGAGAGCATGACGAAGCTTCTGGCTGTATTCGATAATGTGCGATGCGGTCATTCCTTCGAAGCCTTCCCAGTGTTTCTGGGGCTCGATGACGGCGTAGAAGTTGCCGCCATAAGCGATATCGACGACAAGCCGGCCGATACCGGGGACATCGACCTCGATGTCGCTTTGGTGAAGGTAGCTCGCGACATTATGGAGCCGGACCGCATCAACGAAACCATCCTTCATCGTGTAGGTGACATCCACCCTGCCGGCGGGCGTCTCGATTGCAACGACACCCGGCGTGCGAGGTTTCACCAGACCTTCTTCAATGGCGGCGGTGACGACCCCGATCGTTCCGGCACCGCACATCGGCAGGCAGCCGCTGACCTCAATGAAAAGGACGGCGAAATCACAATCGGCGCGATGCGCCGGATAGATGATGGCGCCCGACATGATGTCATGCCCCCTCGGCTCGAACATCAGCGCCCGACGGACCCAGTCATGCTCGCGAATGAAGATTTCCCGCCGCTCGCCCATTGGAAGATGCGGCAGCATCGGTCCACCGGCTGCGACGAGGCGGACGGGATTTCCGCAGGTGTGGGCATCGATGCAAAAGAACGAATGTCTCACGGGCTTTCCTCAATCCAGTGCGGGTCTCGCGACCGTGTTACGATCAAGCAGACCGCGGCTCAGCCGATCGAGGAGAAGTGCGACGGCAACAATCGCAAGGCCGGCACGCAGGCCAAGACCCATTTCCATTCGCGTCAGACCACGTGTGACTTCCGCGCCGAGCCCTCCCGCTCCGACAAGACCGGCAAGCACCACCATGGCCAGAGACAGAAGGATGCATTGGTTGAGGCCAACCAGAAGCGTCTGTCTGGCGAGCGGAATTTCGATCTTCCACAGCACCGAGCGGGGATGTGCGCCGATGGCGCTCCCAAGCTCCAGGAATTCCCGCGGTACCTGGTTGAAAGCCAATGTCGTCAATCGCAGCATGGGCGGAATACCGTAAACAATCGTCGCAATGATCGCCGGCACGCGCCCGAGGCTGAAGATCATGACCGCCGGGATCAGATAGACCCAGGGCGGCACCGTCTGCATGACGTCGAGAACCGGGCGGACGATTGCTTCCAGCGTCTTGTGCCGGGAGCACAGGACGCCGATCGGAAATGCGATCGTGACCGAGATCAGGACGGCGACAGTCACCAGCGCCACCGTCTGCATCGACGCGGTCCACAGACCTACGAGCAGGCAGAAACCGAGACACAGGCCGGCAAGGATCGCCGCCCTGATGCTGACAGCAAAAAACGCGGCGATAAAAACAATCACGATCAACGCATAAGGTGGCACCGAAAGCAGCGTCGCCTCAAGGGCCGAAAGGACGGCTTCCACCACATAGCCAATTGCCGCAAAAAGCGGATGCAGGTTGGTGTTGAGCCAGTCGACGGCTGGAGCCAGGAAGGCACCGGGTGAAAACTGCAGGGTTGTATCAGCCATCACTTCCTCCCTGCCCCGATACGGGCGGCACTCTGGGTAATGCGATCAAGCACCATCGTCAGGACGACGATTGCAATCGCACCGTTGATCGATGTCGCGATATCGAGCGTGCGGATCGATCCATAGATCGTCTCGCCGAGCCCGCCGGAACCGACGATGCCCGCGATCACCACCATGCCGAAGGCCATCATCAGGCTCTGGTTGACACCGGCCATGATGCTCGGGAGCGCAAACGGCAGGCGGATCTTGAAGAACATCTTGCGCGGCGTCATGCCGATTGCCTCGCCCAACTCGAGAAACTCGTTGGGTGTCATTCTGATGCCAAGCGAGGTCAGGCGGATCGCAGGGGGAATGGCGACAACAACGGTGGCGATCAGCGCCGTGGCGGGGCCGTATCCGAGAAGCGCAATGGCCGGCAGCAGATAGATATAGGGCGGCAATGTCTGGATCAGGTCCAGCCCCGGCTCCATGAACCTGTCGAGCGCGGTGACGAAACCCGCCGCAATGCCGATCGGAATACCGATGGCCAGCGCCAGCACGGTGGCGGTCAGCACCAGCGCCAGCGTGCTCATGGTTTCCGGCCAGAGACCCATGGCGTAACAGAGAACGAGAGCGAGGCCGCTCAGAACCGCGAACCAGCGATTGACAAGCCGCCAGCCCACCAGCGCCACGAGGACCGCCACCAGATAAAAAGGCGGCAGCTCCAGCAGCCAGAGAATACCATTATAGAGACCTTCGAGAACCAGCCGGACATAATCGAAAAGGGATTCGCCATTCTCGCTCACCCATTCCAGCGTTGCATCCGTCCATTCATCGAAGGCGTCTGTGAAGCCTGAAGTGTCCATTTCACGAAGCTCCAGCTAGAAATCAGGCCGCCGCGCGGTCGTTGTTGGAGGAACCCTTGACGCCCATGAGGAGACTGCGGGGGGTGACGATGCCGACGACCTGCTCGTTATCGACTACGGCGATCGCATCGCGTTCCGACTGCATCGTCAGCGAGATCAGCTCATCGATGTCAGCGTCCGGCGTCGTACGCACCAGCGTCGAAAGGTCCGAATTCGGCTGGTCCTTCCTGTAGTCGCTGACACTGTGCATGACCGAATGCGCCTTGATCAGATGCAGACGGGAAATACCGGCCACGAATTCCGCAACATAATCATCCGCCGGATTGAGAATGATGTCTTCGGCAGTCCCGGTCTGAATGATCGCGCCGTCTTTCATGATCGCGATGCGGTCGCCGATGCGGATCGCCTCATCGAGATCATGGGTGATGAATACGGCGGACTTGCCGAGCTGCTTTGTCAGTTGGCGGAATTCGTCCTGCAGCTGCCGCCTGATCAGCGGGTCAAGCGCGCTGAACGGCTCGTCCATGAGAATGATTTCGGGATCGGAAGCCAAAGCGCGCGCGAGACCGACACGCTGTTGCATTCCGCCCGACAGTTCAGCCGGGTATCGCTCAAGCCAGTCGGCCAGACCAACCTTCTCCAGAGCCTGCTTTGCCGTGCTGTTGCGCTCGGTCTTTGATATGCCTTGAACTTCAAGGCCGAAGGCAGCGTTTTCAAGAACCGTTCGATGCGGCAGGAGTGCTACGTTCTGAAACACCATACCGATGTTCTTCGCCCGCATTTCACGCAGATCGGGCGGCGACAGGGCGGCGACGTCCCGTCCCTTGACCAGCACTTTGCCGGCGCTGGGCGTGATGAGCTTGTTCAGCATGCGGATCAGCGTCGACTTTCCGCTGCCGGAAAGCCCCATGATGCAGAAGATTTCGCCGCGCCGAACCTGCAGGCTGGCATTGTTCACACCGACAACGCAGTTGAATTGCTGCAGCACCTCCTTCTTGCCAAGCCCGCGTTCGGCAATCGATCGCATCGCGGCGCCCGTCTTGTCGCCGAAGACCTTCCAGAGGGACTGGCAGTCGATCAGGATTTCGCTCGATTGAGCAGCGTCGATTTTCATGGCGGTTCCCTTGAGCCAATTACGCTGGCTTCTCTGGTTGCTTTGACAAAAGCCGCCCGACCGGTGCCGGGCGGCCATCGCGCGATCAGTTCTTCTTGATATTTTCCCAACGCTTGATCAGGTCGGCATGGGCGCCGATCCAGTCCTGCACGGCCTGGTCCATCGTCTTGCCGTCCTTGACCGCACCATTGATCGCGGTGATATCGGCGATCGGCACGTAGACGCTGGCCATGACTTCGCGGGCATGCGGATTATCGGCGGAGAAACCCTTCTGGCCGATCCAGTAATAACCCTGCGGCGGCGGGAAGACGCCCTTCGGATCCTTGAGATATTTCACTTCATATTTCTGGACCATCCATGACGGTTCCCAGACCGTCACCGCGATCCATTCCTTGCGGTCATAGGCCGACTTCAGTGCCGCCGTCATGGCCGCGGTGCTGCCTTCCACCAATTGCAGCTTGATGCCGTAATCCTTGACGGCGTTCGACGCATCCTTCATCAGGCCGGAGCCCGGCTCGATACCGATGATCTTGCCGCTGAACTTGTCGCTGTTCTCATTGAGCTGTTCGAGGCTGTCGATCGGCACGTATTTCGGAACCGCGATGCCCTGATAAAGACCGTGCGAAACCGGCGAGATCTTCTCGAGGCGGTTTTTGTTCTTGTTCCAGTAATCCTGGGCCACATAGTCGGTCTGCGAGGCCAGAACCTGAATGTCGCCCTTTGCAAGAGCGGCGTAAGCGATGCCCCATTCGGAGAATTCGGTGACCTTGACGGTATAACCGGAATCTTCAAGGACCTTTTTGGTGATACCGGTAATAGGTGTCAGATCCTCCCAGGACAACGTGCCCATGTTGATGGTCTTTTCTTCCGCACGGGCGGGAAGCATGCTCATTCCAATCATGGCGGCGGCGCAAAGCGCCTTCCACATCGTCTTCATCGCTCTTACTCCTGGTTTCTTGTTCCCATCTTTATTGAAGCCGCGCCCGGCGCGTGCCTCTTATTGCGCGGCGAAGGTTCACCCCTCGCGGCCTGCACGCAATTCCTGCAATCGGATCACGCCGTTGATGCCCAGCCATGCAAATGGCTCGGGCGGTATTCGCGAAGGCTGCGGGTGATCCATGTATCGGCTGAGTTCCGGGGATGTCGTCCCGGTCGCAAGATCGGCGGCCATGATGCCGGCCAGAGTGCTTTTTACCGTCCCCAGACCGTTCTCGCAGCAGGCGGAGAACAGCCCCTCCTCCACCTCGCCGAAGGCGGGCGCATGGTTGCGGCTGAGGCAGAGACGCCCGGCCCAGCTATGCTCAAAACCGATCTGCGCCAGTTCCGGGAAACGGGCATCGAGCGAACGGCGATGTTCCTCTTTCATCCTGGCCATCCGGTGCTCGCCAACGGCAACCTTCGTCTCGTAGGTGTACTTGGTGCGGATGACGATCCGCGAAACGCCATTGGTGGTAATCTTGCGAATGGTTGCTCCCATCGCGTCTGCGGGAAGCAGCGCCCAGCGATCCCGGCCGGAAACCGAAGAGCCGGACGCACCAGCGGGGAAACCGGCCGTCATCGAGGCATAGGCGAAGATATGCATCAGCCGGCCGCCGAAATGGCCGAAATCGTCGATATGTCCGTTGACGCCGAGAATAACCTTTGTGGCACTGACCGATCCGGCAGGAGACGAAGCAGTCCAACGTCCATCCTTCCGTGTGAGCGATGTGACCGGCGACCGTTCGAAAATCTCGATCTTGTCCGCCAGGCCGGCGGCGAACTGGCGCACATAATCGGCGGGCTGGATCAGCACTGTTCCCGGCGTATAGAGCCCGCCGAGATAATAGCTTGACCCGGTAAGTTCCCGCATTTCCTGTGCGTCGAGAAACAGGTGTTTCTCACCGGCCGCCTTCAGCGACTGGCCAAAATTCTCGTTCAGCTTCATGCCGCGCCGGGTGGCCGCCGCATTGGTCTTGCCCGCCGGATCGAAAGTCTCGCGCGACATTCCATAGTCCTGCGCCGCGTCTTTCGCGAAAGCGATGGCAAAGCGGTTCTGCGCCATCTCCACCCGCGTCGCTTCGGCTCCGCCGCTGGAATATTCGCTTGCGGAAAGATTATGCGGAACATCGATCATGAAACCGGAATTACGGCCTGACGTGCCCTTGCCGATTTCACCCGCATCCACCAGCACGATTTTTTCACCGGGGCGAAGCGCCTGCAGACGCCGGGCCGCCGAAAGGCCGGCGAAACCCGCGCCGATCACCAGCCAATCGGCCGATACGGCGCTTTCAAGCTTTTTAAGCGGGAAAGGGCGCTGGCTGATCGCCTCCCAACCGGAGACGCCGTTTTCGACTGGAAGACGTCTCACGGTTCCTGTTGTCATCTGACCGTCTCGTCCACGGAGCGCTCGGAAACATCGATCCAGATCGTTTTCAGCTCGCAGTAATTGTCATGGGCGAAGATCGACTTGTCGCGACCACCGAAACCGGATTCCTTGTAGCCACCAAATGGCGTGCTGGCGTCACCTTCGCCGAAGCAGTTGACGGTGACGACGCCGGCACGGATTTCACGCGACAGCCTGATGGCGTGTCGCAGACTGCCGGTATAGACCGAGGCCGTCAGTCCGTAATTGGTGTCGTTGGCGAGCGCGACAGCCTCGGCCAGCGTGTTGAACGTCGTCACAGACAGGATCGGCCCGAAAATTTCCTCCTGGAACAGCCGGCTTTTCGGCGTAACGCCATCAACAACGGTCGGCTCCACAAAGGCGCCATTCTGTGTATCGCCGCCATGGACGACCGACAGTTTCTCCGCCCTGGCGTCCTCAAGGAACGAGGTCACCTTGTCGAAATGCGCCTTGTTGACCAGCGCGCCGATGCGGTTTTCCGGATCAAGCGGATCACCCGTTTTCCATTCCCGCAGATAAGCGCCGATCCTGTTCAGAAGATCGTCCTTGACCTTCGAATGGACGATCAGGCGCGAGGTGGCCGAGCAATTTTCGCCCATGTTCCAGAAGGCGCCGTTGACGACCTGCTCGGCAACCAGATCAAGGTCCTCGGCATCATCGAGAACGACTGCCGGGTTCTTGCCCCCACATTCGAGAACGACCTTCTTGAGGTTGGAATCGGCCGCATAACGCAAGAAACGACGGCCAGTCGGCGTCGAGCCCGTGAAAGCGACCATGTCGACATCCATATGCAGGCCGAGAGGTTCGCCCACATCCTTGCCACTGCCGGTGACGACATTGAAAACACCGGCCGGAATTCCGGCCTCATGCGCGAGTTCCGCAACCCGAAGCGTGGTGAGAGTCGTGTCCTCCGCCGGCTTGACGACGACGGAACAACCGGCGGCCAGCGCCGGGCCGATCTTCCAGGCCAGCATCAGCAGCGGGAAGTTCCATGGCAATACACATCCAACGACGCCGATCGGCTCACGCATGATCATGGTCAGCGCATTGGAGCCGACAGGGGCAGTGTTGTCGTAGAGCTTGTCGATCAGCTCGGCGTGCCAGCGCAACGTATGAATGGTGTCGGGAATATCGACCGTCTGGCACTCGCGCACCGGCTTGCCGCTATCGAGACTTTCCATGACCGCCAGCTCGTGGCGGTTCTCTTCGATAAGCTTTGCGAGCCTGAGGAGCACGGTCTTGCGCTCGCCCGGATGTTGCAGACGCCAGCGACCGTCATCGAATGCATCGCGTGCCTTGAGAACCGCGAGATCGACATCCGTGCTGTCGCATGCGGCAATCTTTGCAAGCGTTTCGCCGTTTGCCGGGTTCTTGGTCTTGAATGTCTTGCCGGAACTGGCCGGACGGAATGCGCCATCGATAAAAGCGCCCGTCGGAAACTGGAGATCGGCGGCAATCGCCTTGTATTCGGCGGCGGTCAACGGTTCATGCATGACGATTGGCTCCCGACGTGATCTGGCCGACGGTGCGCTTCAGCGTGGCGACAACCGTTTCTAGGGTTCGTTTTTCTTCGGAATTGAGCAGACGCAGCGGGGCGCGAACCGGCCCCGACTTGAGGCCAATGATCTCGCAACCATGCTTGATCGACTGAACGAATTTGCCACATTCAAGGAAATCCATGAGCGGCAGCATTGCGGTCATGATCGCGCGCCCCTTGTCGAAATTCTTTTCGATGACGCAGGCTTCATAGAGCGCGACGTGTTCTTTCGGCAGGAAATTCGAGCCGGCGCAGACCCAGCTTCTGGCGCCCCACGCGAAGAATTCCAGCGCCTGATCGTCCCAGCCGCAGGACAGGGCGATATGCGGAAACTTCCGGGCAAGCAGATGAAGGTTCGCCATCTCGCCGGAGCTTTCCTTGATGGCGACGACATTCCGGGACTTGCCGACGCGCGAGAAATATTCCTCACCCATCATCACGCCCATGCGTGCCGGATAATTGTAAAGCATGATCGGCAGATTGGCGGCGCGGTCGACGGCAAGTGCGTGAACCGCATTCTCGCGCTCGGTCGGCAGCGCGTAGGGTGGGGTCGAAACCAGAATTGCATCGGCGCCGATCTCTTTGGCCGCCTTGGCATATTCAACGGAATCTTCCGTCCGCGTCGCGCCGGTCCCGATGATCAGAGGCAGCCGGTCGCCGATGACCTGCTTGGCGTGGGCCGCAAGCTCGAAGCGCTCCTGACTTGTCTGGGCATAATATTCACCGGTGGAACCGCCGACAATGATGCCGTGAACGCCCGCTTCGATCAGCGATTCCAGAACCGCGGCAAATGCTTTCCGGTCGATCTGCCCACTTTCGTCGAGCGGCGTTATCGCCGGCGTGTAAATCCCCTCAAACTTCACGATGACTTCTCCAGTGATTGCATGGTCGGACCACCGAGAACCGCATCGGCCTTGATCCCCTGCGGCGCGATGAACATTTCCATGTTCTCGCGCGACAGCTCCCAATGTTCGAAAACGAGGTCGACGACTGCATCCTCGTCGTGAGCGCTGAGTGCCTCGATGAAACTGTCATGATGTTCGACCGCCAATTGCAGGCGCCGTTTCATGTCCTGGTTCCGGGGCCGAAAGAATGTGTGACCGATGCGCGCGTGATCGATGAGAAGACGGCCAAGGCTCGGCTGAAGATAGGCGTTGGCAGACATTTCGCCGAAAATCTCGTGGAAGCGATTGTTCTGCAGAACCATGCCCAGCGCATCCTCGTCGCCGCTGGCTTTGCGGAACCGCTCCTGGGTCTCCTTCAGGTCGGCAAGCTGGACCGGCTTGAAATTCTGCACCGCCAACCGCCCGATCGCGGCATAAATCATCGGCGCGACCTGGAAGAAGTTGCGAAGCGTCGTGTGGTTCATCGGGATGACACGCGCACCCCGGTTCTCACGAATATCGATATATCCCTCGCCTGCCAGCCGACGAAAAATGTCACGCACCGGCGTCCGGGACAGGCCGTAATGTTCGCTCAGGGACACTTCATCGAGATCCGCGTCCGGATCGAGCTCCATCGTCAGAATCTGCCGCTTCAGATCCTCATAGAGACTGCTCTTAACGGTCTTCGCCATCGCGTAACTCCGAGCTTCCTGATGTTGATGAAGCGAAGATTGCACGGGGAAAACGGAACGTCAAGCGATTGTGTACTTAAAGTACACATTAGGTGCAATTTAAAAATACATTTTGAAAGTGGCGTAGCGAAGACCGAGGCTGGACCTCGTTGAAAACAATCAAAAAGAGATGCGGTGACGGCCTCTCCAGCCAGTACTCAAAGGGATATCGTGCCGCTACAGCCAGATCTATCGTATCCACGGCGACGTCTGCACGCCTCTCGATCGAAGCCATGATATCCGAGACCCACGCGTGCCGTGCGAGACAGTTGTTTTACACTGCCGCATACGCCCAACACGTTCATGGCCTGCCTCATTGGCAGTCAATTTGTAATTCCCATCCATTTCATGGATTCAAAAGATGCATGTTCCAAAGTGACCCGACTTTGGGGAAGGTAGTCTTGCAAGGCTGCGTTTCAACGCAACGTCGGGAGACTCATGCCCGGAATTGACCATTGCCATTCAGATCGGAGCGGAAGGGAGGGTCGCGACCAGCAACATCGGCGAGGCGACATTGCCGGTGATCTCGCAGTACGAGATACGGTCTTGGAAATATTCTGATCAACGCCGAATCTGGGAGCAACGCTCCTTCGGCATCACACGCGACCGGCCGCGTCAATTATCCAAGAAAATTCAGTCGAACAATTGGACCTGTGAGATTTTGTCGTACACCACCGCATGCGGAATATCTGCCGCCATTCGTCTGGCTGTGGCCACCAGTTGCTCCACCTCGAAGATGACCGGCCGGCCGGCCGCCGTTACGAGGCCCCACTGGAACGGTATGTGGAATGAGAGAGGCAGAACGCGGACACCCTCCACCGGCAGACCCCAGAGGGTGATCGATTCGACTATTGCGACACCGATCCCCATGCGCGCCAGCGAGAGGGAAACATAGGTGGCGTTGCTGTCGATCACGGACGAAAGGTCTACGCCGAAACTGGAGAGTGCATTGTTAATCCGCATGCGGAGGCGGAAGGGGTTTGCTGAAGCGATAAGCCGGTTCCCGGCAAGGTCTTCCGCGGAAATCATCGCCTTTTGCGCCAGGGGATGATCCTGCGCCACCACGGCCACACACGGTACTTCGCCCAGCCAGTGGATATCGATGCCGGGATTATCGAGCGGAAGGCTGACCGCGCCCAGATCCGCCGTGCCCGCCATAACGGCCTGAACGACATTTTCCGAGGAGATGCTTTGCAGATGCACATGATCGGGAAACCGGTCAACCGGCAAGGCGGCCAGCGCCCTTGGCAAAAGGCTGGATGCAATCGCCGGGATGGCTGCCACCTCGATGGCTGTGCGACGCGCGGCCTGAATGCGCCTCGCGCTTTCGCTGATTGTTCTAAGGCCCCCGAGGAACAGTTCCGCCTGGGCAAAAAAAGCCACGCCCTTTTCGGTGGGGTTGATGCGGGGGCCATTGCGATGCAGCAGCGCAAACCCGATTTCGCTTTCAAGGTCCTGAATGAGACGCGTCACGACGGGTTGAGACTTGCCCAGCGCCTTTGCCGCTCCCGTTATGCTACCGATCGAAACCACGGCCACGAAAGCTTCGAGCTGCCGTGTATCGAGATAGTCAGATACCATTTTCCACTCCGCCCCGAGACATGTGCTTCTTCCGTATCATCAACGCGCTATACCGGCCCGCGATCTCAATGGCCAGCCGGTTCGCCGGTCTCCAGCCAAAGCGCCTCACGCCCGTCAAAGGGGTCGATAGTAACGCCAAACCCCACCGGACCCGCTCGCAGAAGCATTGGTTTTTCGGCACGATAAAGCGGCCACTCACCATTCGGAGCGGCGGGCCGCTCATCCTTTATAAATGAGGCCCACAGATCGTGGATCGCTGTTGCAAAACCCGCGTCCGCCACCCGCTGACGCTGAGGCAACTCGCGGCAGTCGAAGCCATCGCGATACCAGACCGGGCCAACCTCCGCCCCGTGTGGCGCGCCCAGTTCATCGGCACCCAGCGAGCCGTAGAGATATTTATAGACAGGATTGAAACGGGCATGCAGCTTGGCAAAACGAATGGCTGGAAGCTGGAAGACCAGATCGCCGGCCACTGCCCGCCATATGCCGCGAGGACTATGGTTCGGCAGGATGCGGCGATAACGTTCGACAATGCCGGAACCGCTAAAACCGCAGGGCAGCACGCGTTCATGCAGAAGCTCCGCACAGAGCACGAAATCCATCTCCGGCTGCGCTGTCGCGTGGGTGACATATTCCCCCGTCGTACAGCCGATCATCATCGGCACGGCGGCGGTGCGCCCCATTTGCGCGGCGGTTTCAGGATGTTCCGGCAAGCTCACGCCATCGATGACCGGAACAAAAGGCACACCGAGCATCGATGCCGCCCCGTCTCGGGCAAAATCGTGCTGTTCATAGGACTGGTTGCAGAGATCGCGCTGGATTTCGAGCAGCCGGTGCATGGGCAGGGCCTCAAGCGCGGCATCGCCGGTATTGGCAACCGCCAGAAACCGCTGCCTCAGCTTCCCGGCATCCTCCATGCAGGCGACCCCCGTACTTGCCCCGCTTTGCGGCATGGCCCGATGGAAAAGCCCCTGGGCTTGCGGCATGGCCATCAGCGTCGCGACCGCGAAGCCGCCAGCCGAGCGCCCCGCCAGCGTCACCCGATCAGGATCACCTCCGAAGGCGGCAATATTGTCGCGCACCCATTCGAGTGCTGCGACAAGATCGAGCAGACCGCGATTGTCGGGCTTGCCTTCGACATGAAGGAAACCGAGCGCACCCAGGCGGTAATTGACCGTGACCTCGACAATGCCGCTGGCCGCGAAAGCGCCGCTCTGCAGCACCGGTTCATTGGCCGAACCGACCGCATAACCGCCGCCATGGATCCAGAACAGCACCGGCGCCCTGCCCGCCGGATCGGGCGTGCGGATATTGACGGTGAGGAAATCCTCGCCGAAGGCCAGTTTCGAGGTCGCGGCAGTGCCCACCGGGCCGTAGGTGGGAATTTGCGGACAGACGGGGCCAAGCCGGGTCGCGTCCCGTGCGCCCTGCCATGGCGGCACAGGCTGCGGCGCTTCGAAGCGGCGTTCGGACGTGACGGGCGCGGCATAGGGCACACCGAGAAAGGCGTGAATTCCGTTTTCCAGACTGCCCCGCAATATACCGGCTGCCACTTTCACCATCGTCATGTCACAGCACCTTGCGCAACCCGATCAGCCGCTCGACCGCCACCACCACCACAACCGAAATCAGGATGAGGATGACGGAGAGAGCGGCAATCTGCGGATCGGTGGAATATTCCAGATAATGGTAGATTTCCGTCGGCAGCGTCGAGGATTTGACCGAGACGATGAAAAGCGAGATCGTCGCTTCGTCGAAAGAAATCAGGAAGGCGATAACGGCACCGGCGATGAGGCCGGGCCGGACCAGCGGCAGGGTGATGCGCCACAGCACCATGGCGGGCGATGCGCCGTGAACGCGCGCCGCCTCCTCGACACGGCGATCCACCGCCATCAGGCTCATGGTGATGGTGCGCACCGTATAGGGCGTGGTGATGCCGAGATGCGCGAGGAAAATGCCGGTATAGCTGTCCAGCAGGCCAAGCGGTCCAAGCACCAGCATCACGCCGACGGCGAGCACGATATGCGGCACGAGGAAGGGTGCGAGGATGAGGAAATTGATCGCGCCCTTGCCGCGGAATTCGTGCCGCGAGAGCGCCAGCGACAGAAGCAGCCCCGCAAAGATCGAGACGAAACCGACAAGCAGGCCGATGCCGAGGCTGCGCCAGAAGGCGGAGATGAATTTGGCATTGGCGAAAACCTTGGCATAGGAGCCGAAGGACAGGCTCTCCGGCGGAAACGCCAGATATTGCCGCGTATCGAAGGAAATGATCAGGACGACGATGATCGGCGCCAGAAGAAACAGGTAAAGCAGTGTCAGCAGAAGCGCGTGGGCGAGGCGTCCGAATTTTGTGTCCATGGCCCGGCCTCACGTCTCAAGCGCGCGCATGGCGCGCTGATAAATCACGATCACGCTGCCGAACAGCACGAGCAGCAGCACCGAAAGTGCAGCCGCCAGCGGCCAGTTCAGCGTCACCGTCGCTTCGTTATAAACCTCCGTACCGATGACGAAGACGCGGCCGCCGCCCATCAGGCGCGGCGTGACGAAGGAGGAAATTGCCAACACGAAAACGAGAAGCGCTGCGGTGAGAACGCCGGGCAGCGAAAGCGGCAGCACGATGCGGGTGAACACGCGCAGGCGGTTCGCACCCAGCATGGCGGCGGCTTCCTCCAGCTGCGTGTTCAGCCGGCCGAAACCGCTCAGCATCGCAAGGATCGCATAAGGCATCAGGATTTCGATCAGCGCGACGGTCGCGCCGAAATAATTATTGGTGAGCCGTATGACACCGTCCGTCAGCCCGGAGGATTGCAGCGCCGTGTTGATGACGCCCCGATCCCCCAGAATGACCATCCAGCCATAGGTACGCACCACCGAGGAGGTGAGAAGCGGCGCGACGGCAAGCGCTGTCAGCACCCCGCGCCAGCGGCTTTGGGTGCGGGCGAGGAAAAGCGCGATGGGATAGGAAAGAACGACCGCGAAAATGGCGACATTCACCCCGAGATAAAGCGTGTTCCAGGCGATCTTCCAGTAAAACGGGTCGAACAGCACGGTTCTGTAGGATTCGAGCGTCCAGTCGCCGCCGCGAAGGGCGGCCATGGACGAGGATGCGAAGGACGCGCGCACCAGCCAGATAAGCGGCAACAGAAACGTCGTCAGCAGTGCGATGAGGCCGGGCAGAAGCAGGAGAAGCAAAACGCCGCGATACGACGTGCCGCCGCCGGAAGCATGGCTTGCCGCCGCCATCAGGCCGCCTCCCCGATCAGCGTCACATCCTCGGGCGCAACGGAAAGCGTCACGCGCTCGCCCTTTGCCGGCAGAGTGGCGGCATGGGTGGGCAGGTCGGCCTGAAGGCGATGATCGCCGGCGCGCACGCCGAGCGTCAGCATCTGCCCGCGATAGGTGACGTGCTCGACAATGCCGGAGAAAGCATTGACGCCATCGCCAAGGAGAAAGCGATGCGGACGAACCAGAAACCGCGCTTTCTGGCCGACCGGGACAGCGCCCGAGAAATGCAGGAAGCCGAGACCGGGAATCTCCGCACGGCCCGGCGCAACCACGGTGCCCGTAAGGAACGAGCCGGCGCCGATGAAGGAAGCGACGAAATCGGTTTTCGGCCGGTCGAAAATCTCGCGCGGCGTGCCGATCTGCTCCAGCCGGCCTTCGGACATGACGGCGAGACGGTCGGCCATCGAAAGGGCCTCATCCTGATCATGGGTGACGAAAATGCTGGTGACACCGGTGCGGTTCTGGATATCGCGGATTTCATCGCGCATTTCATCGCGCAGCTTGGCATCGAGATTGGAAAGCGGCTCATCGAACAGCAGCAGAGCGGGTTCGATGACAAGCGAGCGGGCAATCGCCGCCCGCTGCTGCTGGCCACCGGAAAGCTGGGAGACGCGCCTTTCGCCGAAGCCGGAAAGCTTGACCAGATCGAGCGCCTTCGCCACCCGCTCCTTGCGCTCCGACTTTGGAACGCCGCGCATTTCCAGCCCGAAGGCGATATTTTCGGCGACATTCATATGCGGGAACAGGGCATAGGCCTGAAAGACCATGCCCATATTGCGCCTGTGCACCGGGGTTGCGGAAATATCGCGGCCATCCAGCCGGATTTCACCCGAGGTTACGGGAATGAGGCCGGCGATCATGCGCAGGATCGTCGTCTTGCCGCAGCCGGAAGGCCCCAGCAGCGCCAGCATTTCCCCGCGCGGCAGGGAAAGGCTGACGTGATCCACGGAGGGCTTGAGGGCGCCCGGATAGGTCTTCACGAGATTGTCGATCTCGACATGATGATCGGCCATGGCGTCCTCTGCTTCCTGTCTCAATTCGCCGCGATGACCTCGCGGTTGATCCGCTGTATCCACGCCGAATATTTGTCCGCCACGAAGCTCCAGTCGAGTGAAGACTGCGCGGCCTGGGCTTCCTTGCTGCCATAGATGCGGGCGGCAACGGGTTCGCTGAGCGCAACCTTGCCGTTGACCGGACCATAGAAGCTCTTTTCGGCGAATGTCACCTGCGCCTCGGCGCTCAGCGCGTAATTGACGAAGAGTTCAGCGACCTCCTTGTTGGCGGAACCTTCGACCAGACCGATCGTGTTCGTCTGGCCGATGGAGCCTTCCTTCGGCAGGGCGATCCCGATCTTGCCGCCCTGCGTGTCGTGCAGATATTGCGCGCGGCCGTTCCAGCAGATGGAAAGATCGACTTCGCCGCTCTGCACCACCGCATAACAATCCGGCGCGGGTTCGAAGGTCGAGACGCTCGGGGCAATCTCCTTCAGGAAATCGATGCCCGGATCGATGGAGGCCTTGTAGTCGCCGCCCTTCAGCTTGGTGAGGATCGGCAGGAGAATGACACCACGCGTATCGGAAAGCTTGGCGGCGATCTTGCCCTTGTATTTCGGATCGGCGAGATCGGCCCAGCTGGTCGGCGGCTCCTTCACCGCCTCGGTATTATAGAGGATGGCGAGATTGTCCTGTGAAAACGCGATGGCGCGGTCGCCGTCGATGCGCGCCCATTCCGGCTGTTCGGCAAGGTTCGGCACCCTGGCGGGATCAAGCTTGGTGAACAGCTCTTCCTTGTTCGCCTTGATCGCCACCGAAACGTCGATCAGGGCGACATCGACCTTGGGCTCGGCGCGCTGAAGGGTGAGAAGCGCCAGCGTTTCGGCCGAATTCTTGCTCTGCTGATAATTCACCTCGATGCCCGGATGTTTGGCCTTGAAGGCGTCGATGATGAATTTCTGGTAGTTATCGGCAAAGACGCCGGAGAAGCCGACGATGTTGACGGTGCCCTTCGTCGCATCCTGCGCGAAGACGGTGCCCGAGAGCGATGCGATCCCGGCGGCAACGATGCCGACGACGAGAGCGGCCTTGCGGCGCTGATGAGCATTTTTCATTTCAGTTGCCTCCGTTTGTTTTTGATATTGTCAGTTTGCGGGCCGCCAGGCGGCATCCAGCACGCGCAGCCAGTTCTGGCCGAGAAGCTTGAGAACGAGCGTTTCGCTCCAGCCGCGCGCCAGCATGCGGGCGGTGATATTGGGCACCTCGCCGATGCGCTCGATGCCCTTCGGCTTGGAAATCTTGACCGTCGCGAATTCCGTCAGCGTGCGGGCCGTGCCCTTGTCGCGGTTGGCCCAGAGCTGCCAGGGGCCGGGACGCGGCCGCTCCTGCGAAAAATCCGTGCCGATGCCGACGTGGTCCTCACCGACGAGATCGATGACATAGGCCATGGCGTCGAGATAATCTTCCACCGTCGCATCGTTTCCGGCAGCAAGTCCCGGCGCAAAAAGGCTGATGCCGATGATGCCGCCCTTTTCCGCGCAGGCCTTGAACAGTTCATCCGGCTTGTTGCGCTTCACATCGCGCAGCGCCCGCGGCAGCACATGCGAGATACAGACCGGCGCTTTCGAGCGGGCGATGACATCCGCCGTCGTTCTGTCGCCGACATGGCTCAAATCGCAGAGCACGCCGACGCGGTTCATCTCCGCCAGCACCTCGCGGCCGAAGCCGGTCAGGCCGCTGTCGTTTTCTTCCAGATATCCGGCGCCGGAATAGTTCTGGGTATTGTAGGTCAGCTGCATGATGCCGACGCCGAGATCCTTGAAGATTTCGACGTAATCGAGCTTGTCTTCCAGTGGCGAGGTGTTCTGCCAGCCGATAATGATGCCGGTCCTGTTCTCGGCCTTCGCCGCATGAATATCGGCCACCCTCCGCACCGGACGGATCAGGTCGTCGTTTTCCCGCAGGAAACGTTTCCATTCGCTGACATAACCGATGCCCTCGCGGAAGTTTTCCCAGATCACGCTGGAGACATTGACGGCGGTAAGGCCGCCGGCACGCATGTCCTCGAATATCGACCTGCTCCACTGGCAGGTTTGCAGACCGTCGATGACGATGGCCTGATTATGGAGTTTTGCGGCATCGGTCATGCGGATGTCCTCACTGCGGATTGTGAAAGCTGCTGCTTGAGCGCCCCAAGGGCGCGGCTTGCGAATTCCAGACGGTCCTGCCCCCAGAAGAGTTCGCCGTTCACCACATAGGTCGGCGTTCCGAAAATCCCGAGACGTTCGGCCTCTGCCAGATTTCCCTGCCATTCCGCCACGATGTCTTCCGGCTGCGGATCGCGCACAAGGGCAGCGCCTTCCGAGCCGAGGACGGCCTGCGCGATGGCGCGGAGCGTCTCGGGATCGGCAATGTCACGATCTTCGCTCCACAAGGCGCGCTGGATGGCGAAGGACAGGCCGATCGCATCGAGCCCGGCCTTCTGCGCGGCGATGACGAGCTGCGCGGCCCGTTCGATGGTGGCGCAGGGGTAAAATTTCGGCGTCAGGTTGAGCGGCATATCGAGATAACGCCGCCACCGGTCCAGTTCCACGGCATGATAACTCTGCCGGGCGTCCGGGCGGCTGCGTAGCGGAATGCCGCCATTGGCCTCGATGATGCGGATGGGCCGCAGAACGATTTCGGCACCATGCGTGCGGGCGACGTCCACAGCCCGTGGCGCACCGAAATAGGCCCATGGCGAGGAAATCCCGTAAAATATCTCCAGTTTCAGCGCCGCTTCAGCCATTGGCATGCTCCTTGATCCTGTCCTGCGCGTCCGCATCGCGCCATTCCTCGCCGGTGATTTCAGCGGCGTCGTGGTTCATGAAAGTCTCGAAATGACGGGCGCGGTCTTCGACGAAGAGAGACCGGGCGATGCCCTGCGCCAGACGCTCCGCCCCCTGGCTGACGGCCGGAATGCCGCTTGTGATTTTTCCGTGGGAGGGAACAGCCGGATAAGCGAAGCAATGAATGCGGGAAATCGGCTCCGCCACGGCAGCTGGAAGATTCGGTTTCGGCAGAAATTCGAAGGCCGGCCCGAGATAAGGATAGGACCCCAGCGCGTCATTCTCCTCACCGGCGGGCGGCTGGTAGGCGTCACGCCAGAGCAGGACACGGTCGCTCAGGGCCGCAAATTCCGGCCGCCTGGCGAAATCGACATCGAAGCCGGTAGCGAAAATGATGAGATCGGCTGGATAGTGCCCCTTCGGGGTCTCGATTTCCATCGCATCGCCCACTTCCGTAAGACTGAGAACGGGACTGCCCAGGTGGAAAAACGCATTGTCATGACGCGAGACACGAAGGACGCTGTGGCGCGGCGGCGGGATCTGTGTGCGCTCCGCCTCGACCATGAAGGCCCAGCGGTCGGCATCGGGCAGGCCGATATAGCCGTGAGTCATGCCGAGGCTGGCGATACCGCCGAATTTTTCGACCCGGGGGATATCAGGCCTGCGAATGAAAAGATCGACGCGGGCGGCCCCCGCCTCCAGTGCCGCGGCTGCATTGTCCATCGCAGAAGCCCCGGCACCGACCACCGCGACACGCTTGCCACGCAATGCGCTCACATCGAACACATCGCCGCTATGGCGCACGAAACGGGCGGGAACCGTTTTCGCCACATCCGGCAGGCGCGGCGCACCGAGACCATCGAGCCCCGTCGCCAGGATCACCCGACGCGCCAGAACCCTTGCTGGACCTTCCGGCCCCAGAAAATCGAGAGAGAGCAGGCCATCCTCGCGCAGAACAAGACCGGCAAGTTCCGTATCGTTGCTCACCGGCAGCGCCAGCACATTGCGGTACCAGACCATGTAAGCCATCCAGGCCTCACGCGGTATGAGCACCATCTCCTCATAGGCGCGCGCGCCGAACTGTGCCTCGAACCATGCGCGGAATGTCAGGGAGGGTACGCCGAGCGCCGGCCCGGCCAGCTCCTTGCGGGTGCGCAATGTCTCCATACGCGCACTGGTTACCCACGGGCCTTCCCGCCCGCTGGGCGCCCTGTCGAAAGCGCGGATATTGTCGATCCCGGCAAATGAAAGAGCGGCAAGCGCGGTCAGCCCACAAAGCCCCGCACCGATGACGGCGACATCCAGCACTTCGACACCGTTGAGATGGGTGCGCGGCACCCACGGCTTTGCCGGTCGCTCAAGCAGGGCGAGCTCCTGCGCAAGCCTCGCCTCCAGCGCCGGCAAGCCGCCCGCATCCACGGACATTGCATCGGTTTTGCGATCTTCAATCATGTTATTTCTGAATTAATACGCGTTAAAAATTCTATTTAAGCATTATAAGAAACACAGAAGCGGAGATCCGGAAAGCAAAATTCTTCTAATCATTGGCAATTTTCGGCAAATTTTGGCGCAGGCAGCGAGAAGTGAAGTTCGGCCTCCCGATTCTCCCGCTCAATGGGACTGAAACAAAACCGGCACGGGTGACGCAATCACCACCAAATTCAGAATTTCAGCAAAAATCTTTCGGTTCGGGAATCATAATCGGAATAGTCTTTGCCGCACCAATCCCCCGGCAGGGATATCGTCGCGACAAGCGAAGGCCTGCCTGCGTCTGCGAATTCACCAGCAACGCGTCGCACGGACCAAACCATCAACGGGAAAGTAGAGCCCAATGGCAAATGACCGCAAACTGCATCTCGGCGCCTTCATGCGGCCCATCAGTCTCCATACGGGCGCATGGCGTTATCCGGGCGCCTTTCCGGATGCGAATTTCAATTTCGCCCATCTGGCGCGTTTCGCACAGCAGCTGGAAGCCGCGAAGTTCGATGCCTTCTTCATGGCCGATCATCTGGCGGTGTTGAACATGCCCACGGAGGCGCTGCGCCGCAGCCATACCGTCACCTCTTTCGAGCCCTTCACCCTGCTTTCGGCGCTCGCCGCCGTCACCTCCCGCATCGGGCTGGTCGCCACCGCCTCCACCACATTCGACGAACCCTATCACGTCGCCCGGCGTTTCGCCTCGCTCGATCACCTCAGCAACGGCCGCGCCGGCTGGAACATCGTCACCACGTCAAATCCTGACGCCGCCCGGAATTTCGGCCGCGAGCAACAGCCTGACCATGCCGAGCGCTATGGCCGCGCGCGGGAATTTTACGATGTCGTCACCGGCCTCTGGGACTCCTTTTCCGACGACGCCTTTATCCGGGATGTCGATAGCGGGCTGTTCTTCGATCCCGAAAAGATGCATGTGCTGGATCACAAGGGACCTGAATTTTCCGTGCGCGGACCGCTCAACATCGCGCGCCCGGTGCAGGGTTGGCCCGTCATCGTGCAGGCCGGAGCGTCCGAACCGGGACGCCAGCTTGCCGCCGAGACGGCAGAGGTGGTTTTTGCCGCAACACCCACGCTTGCGGCGGGCAAGGCTTTTTATAAGGACGTCAAGGACAGGACTGTCGCGGCGGGCCGTTCGCGCGACGGAATTGTCATCCTGCCGGGCGCTTTCGTTCTCGTCGGCGACAGCGTGGAAGAGGCGAAGGCCAAACGCGCCAAACTCGACAGCCTTGTCCATTATGACAGCGCGATCGCCTCACTCTCGATTGCGCTCGGCCACGATGTTTCCGGCTTCGATCCCGATAGTCCCCTGCCTGATATTCCCGAGACCAATGCCAGCAAATCCAGCCGTGAAAGGGTGATCGAACTTGCCCGAAACGAGGGCCTGACGGTGCGCCAGCTTGCCCAGCGGCTGGGCGGTTATGCGGGTCTTGCCTTCGTCGGCACGCCAAAAACCATCGCTGACGAAATGGAGCAATGGCTCCATGAAGAGGGTTCGGACGGTTTCAACGTCACCTTCCCTTTCCTGCCCGCCGGCCTGGACGACTTCACGACGCAGGTGGTGCCGGAGCTGCAAAGACGCGGGCTGTTCCGCAAGGACTATGAGGGGCCGACATTGCGCGACCATCTTGGCCTGCAGCGACCGGCCAATCGATTTTTCACCTGAATAACGCGCCGTCGCGCCGATTGCGCTCCCGGTAGGGAGATTTTCCACGCGGCTCGCGAAGTTTGGCATGAGGTTCCAGAAGGGCGGATTGACCTTAAAAACACCCGCCCATACCCTTTAAATACACAAAATACATAAATTAGGTGAATTAATATGAAGGCTGAACATTCCCGCCGCCAGATCCTCAAATTCGGCATTGCCGGCGCTCTTGCCGCACCGCTTGCCACGGGCAAAGCGCTGGCCCAGAATTCCCCGGAATTTCCTGCCGAGCTGAAGCTAGACTGGGGATTTTACTCCTCCCATACGCTGCTGATAAAGAACAAGGGCTGGCTTGAGGAGGCTTTCAAGGATGTCGGCACGAAGATTACCTGGGTGCAATCCCGCGGCAGCAACAATTCGCTCGAATTCCTGAAGGTCGGCTCGACGGATTTTGCCGGCTCGGCTGCCCTTTCCGCCTTTCTCGCGCGCGCCAACGGCGTGCCGCTGAAGGTGATCTATGTGGCGAGCTGGGGCGGTTCCTCCATCATTCAGGTGCGCCCGGATTCGCCCATCAAAACCGTCGCCGATCTCAAGGGCAAGACCATTGCGGTCACCAAGGGCACCGCGCCCTATTTCACCCTCGTGCGCGCGCTTGACCAGAACAAGCTGTCCGTCAACGACCTCAAGGTCGTGAACCTGCAGCATCCGGAAGGTTTCAACGCGCTTCAGCAGGGTCAGGTGGATGCCTGGGTCGGCATCGATCCGCACACATCCCAGGCCGAGCTTGCCGGCGACCGGGCGATTTTCGACGAGCGCAGCTGGCGCGACGGTAGCGTATTCAGCGTCTCCGAGGCGTTTCTGGCAAAGTACCCGAAAGCGGTCGACAGACTTCTCGGCGTCTGGGTGCAGACGCAGAAATGGATTCGTGAAAACAACGGCGAATTCATCGATTTCGTTACGCAGGTTACCGGTAACGATCCCAAGATCACCAAGCTGACGATCGAAAAGCGCGACTGGAAGGACCCCGTGCCGGGCGAAGAGCTGCTGAACTCGATCCGCATCGTCACGCCGCTGCTCGGCGACGATGTTCTGCGTCCGGGCGTCGATGTCGACAATGTCCTGTCATCATTGATCGATCCGGCGCCGGCGAAAAAGGCACTTGGCGCATGAATTCCCACCCGCGCGAATTCCGGCGCGTGAAACAGACTGCAGGACAGTTCCCTTCCCGATTGCCGCTTGCGCAAAGGGTGGGGAATTTCCTTGGCCGCTTCGACCTGCGCGGCGCGATCGTGCCCGTCGGGTCGCTGCTGCTGCTTGAGCTTTTCGTTCGCCTCGGCTGGGTCAGTCCCTATGTGCTGCCGCCGCCTTCCGAACTTTACGACACCTTCCTGCGGCTTGCGGAAGGTCCGCTGTGGACGAATGTTGCAGCCAGTACCGCCCGCGTCTTCGTCGGCTTCGTCATCGGCTCCCTGCTCGCCATCGTCGTCGGTTCGCTCGTCGGATTGGTGGTTGCCGCCGAGCGTTATCTCGAGCCGACATTTCAGGCGCTGCGGGCGGTTCCAAGCCTTGCATGGGTGCCGCTGCTGATGATCTGGTTCGGCATCGGTGAGACCTCGAAAATCGTGCTGATCGCCAAAAGCGCGTTTTTCCCGGTCTATCTCAACCTCTTCTCCGGCATCAGAAATGTGGACCGCAAGCTGGTGGAGGTCGGCGAGATGTATCGCCAGCCGCTGCCCGTTCTGGTGTGGCGGATTTTCATTCCCGCCTCGTTGCCGCATCTCTTCACCGGCCTGCGTTATGGGCTGTCGCTCGCCTGGCTGAGCGTCGTCGCGGCCGAACTTCTGGCCGCCTCGGAAGGTATCGGCTACATGCTCTCCGACGGGCGGGAGCTTTCGCGGCCCGATCTCGTCATGATCGCCATCATCTGCCTTGCGGTGCTGGGCAAGATTTCCGACAGCCTCTTCAAGATCGTCGAGGAGCGCTGCCTGCGCTGGCGTGACACCTATGCGCTTCACGAAGGAGGAGGTCTGCGATGAGCCTGCTTAATGTCGATGTGCGCGAAAAAGCTTTCGGCGACACGGTCATCCTTCAGGACATCCAGCTGACGCTCGGTGATGGCGAAGCGGCAGTTCTTCTTGGTCCCAGCGGTTGTGGGAAAAGTACCTTGCTGCGCATTGCCGCCGGCCTCGATCGGCGCTTTTCAGGCACGGTCAAGGTTCAGCAGGCAAAGGAAGATGAGGCCTCACCGCCCATCGCCTTCGTGTTTCAGGAGCCCCGCCTGATGCCCTGGCTGACGGTTGCCGAAAACATAGGTTACGCCGCCGGCAAGAAATATGATGCCCGGCGGGTGGAGGGCCTGATCAACGATGTAGGCCTGAGCGGCCACGCCAGCGCGCTGCCAAAAGCCCTTTCAGGTGGTATGGCGCAACGTGTGGCTATCGCGAGAGCGCTCTATACCCGACCGCGCATATTGTTGCTGGATGAACCCTTCAGTGCCGTGGACGCCTTCACGCGAATGAAATTGCAGGACCTCGTGCTGAAAATCGTCGAACAGCGCGGAATTTCCTTCCTGCTCGTCACCCACGATATCGATGAAGCGCTCTATCTCGGTGACCGGATATACATGATGGGCGCCCATGATGGTCGTATCCAGCAGCGGATAGAGGTGGACGTGCCGCGCCCGCGTGACCGAAGATCACCGCAACTCGCCAGCCTCAAGAACGAGGTACTGACCGCCCTGCACAATGCCCACGTCATCTGAAGGCTACGGCCTCGCCAGGACAGTCGGCGTCTGGCAGGCGAGGCTGAGCGGCGGCAGAGAATCTGCCGCGGCATTTCGCGTTTTTGCATCCACTCGGGGCTACCTCTCCCTCCCCGTCATGACTTGTCCAACGAGAGGGCCAGATCAGCGACAAGATCGTCGGGATGTTCGATACCGATTGACAGCCGGATTGTGGAATCCAGCACACCGATACGCTGGCGAACATCGGCGGGAACTCCCGAATGCGTCATGGTTGCCGGATGAGAAGCAAGAGACTCCGTACCGCCAAGGCTTACCGCGAGCTTGAATATGGTCAGGGCATTGAGGAATTTGAAGGATGCGGCCTGGCCGCCGATGATGTCGAACGAGAAGGTCGATCCCGCACCGGAACATTGAGCGGCAAATACCTTGCCGGCGGCAGAGGCCGGATCGCTGAACGGCAGGTAATGGATTCTTTCGACCTTCGGGTGCGCCTTCAGGAATTCAGCCACGACCCTGGCGTTGTTGTCCGCCCGCTCCATCCGGATCTGCAGCGTCTCAAGGGAGCGGCCAAGCATCCAGCATGAATGCGGATCAAGCTGCGTGCCGATCGCTCCGCGCAACGCCTTCACCTGCTTCATGACATCCTTCCGGCCGAGCGCAGCCCCGGCAATGAGGTCGGAGTGCCCGCCAACATATTTCGTCAGCGAATAGAGCGAAATATCGGCGCCATGCTCGATGGGCCGCTGGAACACCGGGCCGAGAAGCGTGTTGTCGCAGGCGATGATCGGCCTGTGCCCCTGCTTTTGACCGATCACATCGGCGACACGGCCCATCATCGCGATGTCGACAATGCTGTTTGTCGGATTGGCGGGGGTTTCGATAAGGATGACAGACACCCTGCCCTTCGCCATCGCCTCCTCTGCCGCAGCCATCACCGAGGCCTCGCTGACACCGTCGGCGAAACCCACTGCCGACACGCCGAAATTATGGAAGGTCTTCGCCAGCAACGTCTCCGTGCCACCATATAGGGGCTGGGAATGAAGCACGGTGTCGCCGGGCCGGGCGAAGGCGAAAAGCGTCGTTGAAATGGCGGACATGCCGGAGGAGAAGAGCGCACAGCTCTCCGTACGTTCATAGACGGCAAGGCGATCCTCAACGATCTCGCTGTTCGGATGGTTGAAACGCGAATAGACGAGGCCCGCGCCCCTGCCCTCCGGCGGCTCCTTGCGCCCGGAGACGTAATCGAAGAAGTCGCGCCCGTCTTCGGCCGACTTGAAGACGAAAGTCGACGTCAGAAACACAGGCGGCTTTACGGCGCCCTCCGACAGTTCCGGATCATATCCGTAATTGAGCATCTGGGTCTCGGGATGGAGAGCGTGGTTGCCGATATGGGTTTTGGACGGATGCGGCGCGGTCATTTCCGATGATCCCTCAGCTGGCGTTGAACTGTCTGCAGGTTACATGCAATCAGGCCAAAATACCTTGCATTTTAAGGCGCCGACATATCTGATGGCGCAATATATTGCGGAGAATTCTCAATTATGTCGCAGAAAATTGCGGACCAGATCGACAAACGGATACTCCGGGAATTGTCTGCCGATGCGCGGGTCACAAACAACGAACTGGCCGAGCGGGTCGGGCTATCGGCATCTGCGTGTCTGCGGCGGCTTAGGCGGCTGGAGGAGATGGGGGCGATCAAAGGGTATTCCGCAATCATCGATCCGGCAATCGAGGGATGGACCATGACCGCCCTTGCGTCCGTCCGCCTCAGCCGCCAGCACGATGACGAAATCCGGATGTTCGAGGCGGCCGTTCTCAACTGGGACGAGGTTCTCGAATGCCACCTGGTCACCGGCTCGAAGGATTACATGCTCAAGGTCATGTGTGGCGGGCTGGAGGACTACGAGCGCTTCATCAAGGACAAGATCGCAAAGCTGAAATGCGTCGACACCATCGAGACAAGCTTCGTCATGAACACGATAAAGGCACGACGCATCTGAGCGTCGCAGCGATTGTGGCAATCCGCTTTTTCCATCCGGCGCTCTTGCTCCAGGGCCGCTATGACGGCAATGCACCATAAACGCGCGCCGCGACCCATTATCGATTGTCTGGTGCCGATAGCCGGCTATCGCACCGATGGCGATCATGCCGGAAGTGACGTTTTCGACGGCACAAATTCCAGATGATCGTCACGCGCCACCAGATTGCGACGGGTAAGCCATCCATGCCCCCAGTCCCGCAAACCAAGCAGTATCGGCGCCAATGTCCTGCCTTCCTCGGTAATTGAATACTCCACCTTGGGCGGAATGACGGCGAATACCTTCCGCTCCACGAGGCCGTCATCCTCAAGCTCCCTGAGCTGTTTGATCAGCAAACGCTGTGAGCAGTCGCCAAGTTCTCTCTTGAGTGCATTAAAGCGCAAGGTCCCCTTTAGCAGGTGATAAAGGATCATCCCCTTCCATTTACCGCTAATGAGGTTAAGGGCCGCGTACATAGTGCAGCCTGGCACCTCATCGTAGTCCCTGTCCTTGTTCATCCCGGCCTCACCGACAGTATACTTTTAGACACTATATGCTGCGGATTACCCTATTTTCATTTTCGTATCCAGTTGCCAATTGCACCTGACCACGCACGCCGCTTCCAAAGGCGTGAAGGCAAAGATGCAAGGAGTATGCAGCATGACGAGAGTTGTACGTTTCCATGAATATGGCGAGCCCGACGTTCTCCAGATAGACGACATCGAAGTTTCCGTTCCGGCTGATGACGAGGTGCAGATCGCGGTCAAAGCCATCGGCCTTAACCGTGCAGAGGTGATGTTTCGCCGCCATGCATATCTGCAGGAGGCAGAATTTCCCTCGAAGCTCGGTTACGAAGCCGCCGGCACCATCGCGGCCATCGGATGTGGAGTTACGGACTTTGCGGAAGGCGATGTCGTGAGCGTAATCCCTACCCTCGATATGGCGCGATGGGGCACCTACGGCGAACTCATCAATGTACCGGCTCGTCACGTCGTGAAGCATCCGGAGAATCTCTCATTCGAACAGGCAGCCGCATCCTGGATGCAATATGTGACGGCGTGGGGCGCGCTGATTGAACAGGCAAGACTATCTGCCGGCGAATTTGTGATCATCTCGGCGGCATCGAGCAGTGTCGGCATTGCCACATTTCAAATTGCCCGCAGTGTCGGCGCCACCGTGATCGCAACAACGCGCACGAGCGCCAAGTCGAAAGCCCTGCTTGACGCGGGCGCGCATCACGTCGTTGCGACGGCAGAAGAAGACCTCAGCGCGCGCGTAGCCGCTATCACCAATGGCAAAGGTGCGCGCGTTGTGTTCGATCCAATCGGCGGTCCGGCAATCGCCCAGCTTGCCGATTGCATGGCGGTTGGTGGCATATTGCTTGAATACGGTGCACTCAGCGCCGACGAAGGTTCGTTCCCGCAATTTGCTGTTCTTGGCAAAAGCCTGACGCTGAAAGGCTATCTCTATACCGAGATTGTCTCCGACAACGCGACCCTTGCCCGCGCGAAGGCCTTCATCAACGATGGACTGCTATCCGGTGCTCTCGACCCGCTAATCTCTCGCACTTTCGCGTTCGATGATATCCGGGAGGCAACCCGTTTTCTGGAAAGCAATGAGCAGATCGGCAAGATTGTCGTTTCTCTTTAACTTCAGGAAATCACTGAACCCTGGCTCGGCTCCCGCTGATTTTTCCGAATTGGCGGGAGCCGTTTCGGTCGCCTGTAGTCCCACCGGAGCAACCCATTTCTATCTTTTTGTACCGACTGCAGTCATAATAATTCGGTCGGGCGTAACCTGCGAAATAACAAACGGTTTCGATCAGGAAGATGGCGGTCCAGCACGAAACCGGCCTTCTCCAAAACTCTTTTCGAGCCGTCATTATCTGGATGCGCCATCGCCCAGACTTGCGGCAGCTTGAGCTGATGATCTGAAAAAGCCAATGCTGCGCGAACAAGCTCGGAAGCATAACCCTTTCCCCAAACCTCTGGCCGGAAGTAATACCCTATTTCAAAACCCCAGCCTGGATCAAAAGGGTCTTCATACAGGCCGCCCCACCCTATGATGCGGCCGTCTTCACGGTGCACCACCGCCCATGGCGCACAGCCATCACGGCGTCTTCGCCACTCATGGACCATTACCCGTCGCTGGCACTCCCGAAGCGATTTATCGCGATGGGTATGCTGCATTGCAACAGGGTCTCCAAGAAATTCAAATAGCTCGGGAATGTCGGCCTTGCGTGATCGACGTAGGATCAATCGTTCAGTTTCCAGCATGATTGCAGCCTCCAACATCTTCCGACTCAATGATCGGAAGAACATCGTAAGTGCAAAGTCTACGTCAACTGATTTCCCGTTGGCTCATACCGCTTAGGGCCGGTTCCAGATGTCTGCTTATGTGGAATCGCGATGCCCCTGTCGGTGCATACGCTCAATCATCAGGTCATTGCAGGCGGCAGCCGGCCTAGACAGAACTTCCGGTGATCGTCAAAAGCCTGGCCCGATCACCGTTTCTCGCTGATATACAAATAACGATCGACAAGGATTTCACTTTTCCCAAGCCGTTTCTGATAGACTTCCCTTCTTTCATGCACTCGCTGCGCGACTTTTTGCGAGGGTATGTTTTCGGGGCTTGTGATGCTAACCACTCTGCGCAAACCGAGGCTGTGAAATGCGTGGTCCCGGCAGGCAAGTGCCGCCTCGGTCGCCAGACCCTTTCCCCAAAAATCGCGCCACAAGTGATATCCTATTTCGGGCTCGAGACCCGCAGGGGTTTCCTGTAGGGTAATTCCACAATCCCCGATGACCTCCCCGGAGGCTGCATCGACGGCGGCCCAAAGGCCGAAGCCATGCCGATTGTAGCTATCGAATGCGAGCTTGTGAAACCATGCATCGGTTTCCGAGGCTGACTTGGTGCCCGGATAAAACTGCATGCATATCGGATCGGCATAAATCCTCCCGAGCGAGACCAGATCGGCTTCTTCGATCCTGCGTAAATGCAGCCGTTCCGTCCTTGCAATAATTGACAAGCTACACTCCTTCATTTCGCGGTATTTTCTGTTCCACAGCCCACGGATCAACGTGACGCTGACCAGATTGCTCAACCGACACTCTTCTTCCGCGCCTCACACAAGTGGCTCGGCGGAAGCCGCACGGTATTCTCCCTCGGCGGCAAGGCCGCTCATATGGCTTAACCCACCAGACAGTTGATTGGGGCGGATACCTCTGCCAGTCTTCGCCCGGACCATTTGATTGGAGGAGGTTTTCATGCGTTTATCCCTGCCTTGTATCATTATAGCCAGTTTCATCGTAAGCGGACCCGCCATGGCTTTGGATTTACCTGCGGCACCACCGGGTGATCGTCCTTTGAACCAATTCGTCACTGCCGTCGAAAAAGATGGGTCAATCACCTTCCGCCTTTTTGCACCGACCGCAAAGGCTGTCTCGGTGGTTCTCGGACAACGCAGTCCACTGGAGATGAAGAAGACCGAGGACGGTTTGTGGGCAGTGAAGAGCGAGGCACTGAAACCCAATCTCTACGAATATTACTTTAATGTGGATGGCTTCCGCAGCATCGACACCGGCACCAATTCACCCAAACCGCAACGCCAGGTGAATACGAGTCTCATCCTTGTGCCCGGCAGCATCCTCGACATCCGCGACGTTCCCCATGGTGAACTTCGCCTCGTGACGATCCCGTCCAAGGCGCTGAAATCCCAGCGCCAAACTTATATCTACACACCACCCGGTTATGGTGAGACCTCCAAACCCTTGCCGGTGCTTTATCTCTACCACGGTTTTGGAGACACGGTCGCTTCCTGGGTCAGCCAGGGACGTGCACCGCAGATTCTCGACAACCTGCTGGCGGAAAAGAAAATCGAGCCGATGATTGTCGTCATTCCCGATACCGAGGCCGATATTCCCGAAGCGATCCCCGAAAACTTCCCCGGAGCCGACCGCCGCAAGAACTTTTACCCCATCAATGCCGCGGCGGTTGACCGGGAGCTGATGGAGGACCTCATCCCCTATATGAAGCAGCACTATCGGGCGCGTGATGATGCGGACGGACGGGCCGTCGTTGGTCTCTCTCAAGGCGGATATCAGGCACTTGTCTCTGGCTTAACCCACCTCGGTACATTCGGCTGGATCGCCACTTTCAGCGGCGTTTCCACCACGACCGTGCCGAACGAAGCTGTGGAAGCCACACTCAACGATCCGGAAAAGATCAATACCATGCTGCGCAACTTCACCGTTACCGTCGGGACAGGGGACGAGGTCACGGGCAAGGATATCGCCGGTCTCAAGACGATACTGGACGAGAAAAAGATCGAGCATGATTACGTCGAATATAAAGATCTCAAGCACGAAATGGACGTCTGGCGCCCTTCGCTCGCGGCCTTTCTGGAGAAGGTGTTCAAGGAGTAATTTCGTGCATCGATTGGTTTAGGAAGCGGCCTTCTCTGGCGAGCCTGGGCGATACCTGGGGTGGCAACCGCGCTGCTTTGGGGTATCGTCACGGTTCAGGCAGCAAGAGAGACTGCGGTAAGGGCCTTGAGTGGCTTTATGGCGTTGTGGCTCGCGTTCATGGTCGGCGGCTTCTGGTTCGGATACTGGATCAAACAGGGAGCAATTCATCAGGTTCACATGACCCTGTTGATCATCAGTATTCTCTCCATAGGATATGTTGCCAACCGGCTGCTGGAACAGCCACGGCCCGAATAATCGATTTGAGCCATTGAGCGAAACAGGCAAAAGAGTTAAAGCTTCCGTCAGGTGTAGATATAACGCACGAAGGACCGGACATTGCCCTATAAGATGCAGATTGGCGAACTGGCGGCACGCGCGCATGTCAGCCACCGTACAATCCACTATTACGAACGGATAGGACTTTTGGCCCCCACCGAGCGGGAAGGAGCCGGCTATCGCTATTACGATGAGACGGCGGTCAAGCGTCTGGAAAAAATCGCAGTTCTGAAAAGCCTCGGCCTCAGTCTCGATGAGATCGCCAGTGTCATCGATCTGTATTTCTCAGACGGGACCGGTATTCGTGGAAAGACAAAAGTTCTGGAAATTCTCGAAGGGCAACTGACGAAAACAAACGCTCAACTCGTAGAACTCAGCTCGTTCAAAACCGATCTTGAAGCGAATATCGAGCGAATGAAGATGTTGATAGCGCAGGCCCGTACCTAATCAAGTCAATGGCTAGAATAGCTAGCGCTTAAATCTACACCTGATGTTAAGTTTATTTTTATGGTAGACAGCCCCAAATCGGAGTTCAAGTTATGACAGTCCGACACGCCAGCCTTCTCATACTCCTGATGTCATGCGGTTTTCTGGTCGTTGGCCAGCTCTATGTGACGATACCGCTTGTGGCCGATATCGCAGGCCGGTTCGGTATCACGCCAGCGAACGCTGTCCTGTCCGGTTCGGCCTTCGGATTCGCTTATGCGGCCGGTTTTCTGATCTTTGGATCGCTGTCCGATCGCTATGGGCGCAAGAGGGTTATTCTGGCAGGTCTCATTGCAACGGCCGTGGCAACATTTCTGGTAGGGTTGGCGCCGAATTTCGCCATGTTGTTGAGCGCTCGCGCAATTCAGGGCTTTGCCGCCTCAACATTTCCACCAGCCGCATTGTCGTTGGTAGCCGAAGAGCTGCCGCCGCAACATCAGCCCCTGGGCGTCTCGCTGATGAGTTTCGCCTTCCTCGGCGCGGCACCCCTTGCGCAGTTCTTCGCCGCGCGATCGGGCGGTGGTCTGCCAATAATCATGTTTGAACTAAGTCCTTTCTACCTGATCGGCGCCGTTGGATTGCTCTTTGCCGCAAGGAGTGGTGGCAATGCCCAAACAGCGCAAACGAGGAACTCGGAATCCCGATTGATACAGTTGCTGCGCGATCCTCTCATTGTGTCCGGATGGGCGGCGGCGATTACGGTGCTGTTCGGTTTTGTCGTGTTCCATGCTGGCGCTCAGGCGCTTGGCGGCGAGGCCGGTATTGACCTTCAGACACTCCGCCTGATCGGGTTACCGCCCCTGCTTCTGGCTTTTGCGGCTGCTCCGATGACGCGGCGCTTTGGCCCCATGCTGACGGCACGTTTGGGCTTGATCATCGCAGCGTTAGCCCTTGTGGTCGCCGCAGTTGGCGGAGTGGTGGCATTGACTGCTGCTTCGGTAGTCCTGTCGGGCGGTGTGGCTCTGGCCGTGCCGGGACTGATCGCCACGGTCGCGGGGCGTGCCACGAACGTTAACCGCGGGCTGGCGCTCGCCATCTACAGCTTCTGTCTGTTTCTCGGTGCGAGCTTCGCGCCGCCCGTCACGCAATGGCTCGTCGGTTTCGGCTTGTTGCCACTTTGGCTCCTGCCTGCCGGACTTCTGCTCACAGCCGCTATCGGCATCACCGCCACAAACCGCCGTCCACAAACTGCAGCTCAGCATTGAAAGAGGAGATTGTTATGCCTCGTACCCTGTCCGCGATAGCCGCCACCGTCCTCGGTCTCATTGCCGGTAGCACCGCCACCTCCCTGGCGGATACGAAGAAAGGAAATGCCATGACCGCTGCAAGTCCCGTAATCGAATCTGCCGATGCCATCGTCGCCAAGATCATACCAGCCGGTTACGCTGAAATCGCACAACGACGCGTGACGGTAGACGGCGAAGGCGCGCAGCTTGTCCGCTACGAAAGGGCTGACCGCCGTAACGCCGACCTTGGAGGCGAGCACTTCAGCGTCGTCGTTGCAGACGATGGCCGCCTGAAAGGTTTCACTCGCATGGACCTTAATCTGGTCGGTGGCCGCTTGCCGTCACGGGAAGATACCCAGAAGATCGCCATGGATTTCCTGCGATCCTCCGCGCCGGACCTCCTGCCGGGAATGAAAATCAGCTGGATCGAACCGCATGACGAACCACTACGCGCCACGCGTAACGGGCGCACCGAGAACCTCACTCTCACCGGTATGAAAGTGAAGATGCGCAACAGTGTCGATGGCCGTTGGATGTGGGTGATCGTCGGAGCCGAGCGCAAAGTCATGGTGTTCGAGCGCGATATTGTCTGGGTGACATTTCCGGGCCACCGCAAGACCGAAAAATGGCTGCATGATTCCTGGTTGGCTGAACAGGGACACAAGGTTCGTCCTTCCTGAAAGATACAGAAGAAAGGAATACTGGAGATGGGTGCAATCGTTGTTGTAGGTGCCGCCCGAACGCCGGTAGGAGCGTTCAACGGGGCCTTTGCGAGCGTTGCTGCGCATGAATTGGGTGCTGTGGCTATCCGAGAAGCCTTGGTTCGAGCGCATGTCGAAGGCGCGGAGGTGGACGA
The DNA here is from genome assembly GCF_017313365.1 of Agrobacterium sp. OT33. Classification (NCBI taxonomy): domain Bacteria; kingdom Pseudomonadati; phylum Pseudomonadota; class Alphaproteobacteria; order Hyphomicrobiales; family Rhizobiaceae; genus Agrobacterium; species Agrobacterium sp. OT33. Next base: position 111,422 of record NZ_JAFLMZ010000013.1, read on the forward strand.
AGTGATCCTTGGCCAGATCCTTACAGCCGGGCAGGGGCAAAACCCGGCGCGTCAAGCCTCAATGGCCGCGGGTTGCCCGGCTGAGACCGCAGCCTGGGGACTCAACCAGCTATGCGGCTCTGGCCTTCGTGCCATCACGCTTGGCCTGTAACAGATCAGGAATGGTGATCCCGGATCGTGGTGGCGGGTGGACAGGAAGGGACCGCGCCAAGTTCGTTGGTGAAACAAATAAATTTGGTCAGTGGAATGCCAAATATTTATCAAAAACAATCATGTATAAGAGATTAAAGAGGTATCTTATGCGTGATTTTATCACCGAAGACGCCATCTTGAAGTACCTCACAGAACAAATAGATGATTTGATACCCTTGGTAAGTTTTGCCCACCAAGCGAGCGGGTTGCCTTTTTGAAATAGCTTTTGGAAATGGTTCATGCGGCAGTAAAACAAATCTGCGCCGTCAATCCAAAGCTGAAACCGACGCTTGCCAATTCAAGAATGAAGATACTGTCCGGATATCCCGGTTTCGCCGGATCGGCTTTCCAGTTCGGTGCTATGAACTGCTGCAATGCAATGCGCCCCTTGCGCCTGCTTTACCGCACTGAAACTGCTTGGCAATATTGGTGTTGTCGACAGCGGCGGGGTTGTGCAGTAGTTCACCTTCAGACGTGCCGGTGTTGTCCCCAGACATAAAGCGACAAGGCCGTAAACGACGAGCGGTAGCGCACTTTCAATGCCACGGGCCAATCGGCCCGGGCTGTAACGAAAATATCGTGACATGTGCCGCCCTCACACAACAAGCAGAAAGGCTGCAGGTAGTGTGTGGGTCTCGTCCGCGCCTTCCACCGAAATCTGCAAGGTCCGGGAACCCGAATGGGTAAGTGCCGGCACAACCATGTCGAAATGGACGGCTGTGCAGTTGCTCGGATAGCTGGTGCCGGGAACGGCATAAGTCACCTTATTGAGGTGACGGTGGCCTTGAACGCTGTGTCAACGGCCGTTCCCACGGCATTAAGAACGCAAACTGTCACAGTTTGATTGGACAATACGCCTGTCGTGGTCACCAGTTGGCATTTTTGATCATCCAGATCAAGCAGACCATGCGGACGGCAAGCGTTGATGACCGTCCGCATGGATTGAGACTCAGGCCGCGTCCAGGGACAGCTGTGAAGACAGTGCGATCTTCTTGGCGGCAACGAAATCCACCTTGCCGGAACCCAGGACCGGCACGGTGCCGACATTGACCTCGGCTGGCACCATCATATCCATTGCACCCTTGGCCTTGGCAAAGATTGCGAAGTCGGCGCGCGTGGCATCGGGTGCGTCGGTCAACAGGATCAGACGCTCGCCTTTCTTGGCGTCCGGCACGGCAGAGACAACCGAAAGGCTGCTCGGCCAAAGCTGGCCCGCCAGGGCTTCCACTGCTGCGAGCGAAACCATTTCGCCGCCGATCTTGGCAAAGCGCTTGGCGCGCCCGCGAATGGTGACGAAACCATCCTCGTCAATGGTGACGATATCACCCGTGTCGTGCCAACCCTCTTCCAGCGACTCGATCACGCCGGGATTTTCGGCCCTGAGATAGCCAGCCATCACATTGGGACCGCGAATGAACAGGCGACCGCCTTGATCGATGCCGGAAACCGGTTCGAGCTTCCATTCCATACCCGGCATGATCTTGCCGACAGTACCGGAGCGATTGAACATGGGCGTGTTCAGCGAGATCACCGGCGCGGTTTCGGTGACGCCGTAACCTTCCAGAATGCGCAGGCCGAACTTTTCCATGTAGCTTTCGCGGGTCGACGGCTTGACCGGTTCAGCACCCGAAAAGATGTAGCGGATCGAGCGGAAATCATAGGGATGCGCCGTGCGGGCATACCCGTTCAAAAACGTGTCGGTGCCGAAGATGATGGTAGCATTAGACGTGTAGATCAACTCCGGCACGATACGGTAATGCAGCGGCGACGGGTAAAAATAGACCGGCACGCCAGCGACCAGCGGCAGAACGGTGCCGGCGGTCAGCCCGAAGGAGTGGAACACCGGCAGGATATTGAAAACCTTGTCACCGGAATGGAAGTCGATGCGCGATGCCGCCTGCGCGGTATTCGACAGGATGTTGCGGTGGGTCAGCACAACCCCCTTCGGCGCGCCTTCCGAACCGGAGGTGAAGAGGATGACCGCAGTGTCATCCGCCTTCTGTTTCACCAAGGGCGTGTAGCGGTGCAACAGCCCCTTCAATTTTTCGAAGAGCGTAACCGTCTGACGCAGATCGTCCAGCCAGACGAAAGTCACGTCTTTTTCGAGCTCGGCAATGATCGGTGCAAGCTTACCCTGTGTCACGAAGGCACGCGAGCACAGGACATGCTTGATCTCAGCCGCCTTGCAGGCCGACACGATGTTGGCGGCACCGGCGGTGAAATTGAGCATGGCCGGAACCTTGCCCGCGGACATGACGCCGAGCAGGGTGGCGGCAGTGCCGTTGGCATTTGGCAGCATCACGCCAAGCGTCTTTTCATTCGGGAACATCACCTTGAACCTGGCGCCCAGAACGGCGGCGCCGGTGAGCAGCTTGCCATAGGACAAGGAACCGCCGATCGGGTCTTCCACCGCGAGCTTGCTGCCGCCCCTATCCCGTGCCGTCTCGATGATGCGTTCCAGCACCGTAAGGTCGGTATTGGTGGTCCTGAACATAAGCGACGACATGATCCTATAGAGCGCCGCACCGGCCGCCACGCGCCGCTTGCGGCCCTTGAGATCGGCAGGAACTTCGAGCCGCACCGGTTCAAGGATCGTCACCTTGACCTTGGGAAACAGGCGCAGACGCACCTGCCCGGCGAAAAGTCTGGAGAAATAGCTCTTTTCCAGACCATCGATACGGACGGGCACGATCATTGAGCCGGTCTTGTCGGCCACCATGGCGGCACCATCATAGACCTTCATAAGCGTGCCGGTGACCGTCAGGCGACCTTCCGGGAAAATACCGATCGCATTACCGTCCTGAGCCACCTTTATGAGCGAGCGGGTCGCCATCGGCTTGGTCGGATCGAGCGGCAGGAATTTGCACATCTTCAGGAACGGGCGCACCCACCACGCCTGGGCGATCTTGTAATCGACGGCAAAGACAGGCTCCTCATCGGTGATGGCGAGCGCCAGCGCGCCGTCGAGAAAACTGACATGGTTGAGCGCGATGATCGGAGCACGGCCGGCCTTGCGGATGTTTTCCAGACCCTCGACTTCCAGCCGCATGAAGGCGCGGAAGAGGATCGAGATGAAATCGCGGAAAGCATTGGTTGGCAGCGTCTTCAGCATCAGCCAGGCAACGCCGATATTGATAGCGGACAGGCCGAGTATGATCAGCGGAACCGACATGCCGGCGGCCTGCAGGACAGCGACGAGCGCCAGACCGATGGTGATGAACAGGGCCGACAGGACATTGGCGCCGCCGATGACGCGGGCACGGCGTTTTTCATCCGCCCAGGTCTGCATGGCCGCAAAGGTCGGCACGGCGAGAAAAGCGCCGCCGATCGCCATGCCTGCGAGATCGATTGCCACGCGAATGGTTTTCGGTCCGGCGAAGAAGGCGGAAATCGTCTCCGCATGCGAAGTGGACTTCAGGCCCCAGAGATTCCAGGCGAGATCCATACCGAACAGCGCGACGATGGCAAGGCCCACGGGTGCCGGCAACAGAACGACGCGACCGGCCGACATCCAACCGGCAATGGCGGAACCGACAGCAATCGAGACCGCGAAGATTCCCAGATAGGCCGGCACGACCAGTTGGGAGCCGCCGAGGATTTCACTGACCATGATGGGCAACATCGACATGATGAAAGCGCCGACGAACCAGAACCAGCAATTCATCAGGGCGGAGCGCCACACGCGGGTGTCCTCGCGCAGTTCCCTTACCAGCGTCATGCTGGACCGCAGCACATTTTTGTCGATGACCAGAGAAGGTTCCCGCGCACCGGTGCGCGGGATCATGCGGGCCGACACCCAGCAGAGAACCGACAGAACCATCATCATCGGCCCGAATATCCAGATGGTGTTGCCTTTGGAAAAGGCGAGTGCGGCCACGATCGTGCCGGTCAGGATGGCGATGAAAGTGCCGCCTTCGATCCAGGCATTCGCCTTCGGCAGTTCCCGGGTTTCGAGAAGGTCCGGCAGGATGCCGTATTTGATCGGTCCGAACAGCGCAGAGATGACGCCGAAACCGAACAGGGCGGCCATCAGCACGAAGATGGATGAAAAAGCGATGCCGACAACCGAGATGGCGGCAATGCCAATCTCGGCAAATTTCAGCCGCTCGGCCATCTGCGCCTTGTCGTGCTTGTCGGCAAGTTCGCCGCCAAGGGCGGACAAAAGCAGGAAGGGAGCGATGAAGATGCCGCCTGCAAGCGTCACCAGCGCTGCGCCTTCGGCGGCCATTGTCGCCAGAATGAGGAAGACAAGTGTCTGTTTGAGGAAGTTGTCGTTGAAGGCGGACAGGAATTGCGTCCAGAATAGCGGCGCGAATTTCCTCGTTTTCATTAGACTATCGTGCATGACGCTTTCCTTTGTCGATCGCGACTGTCATGCCACGGAGTTGTTATGTAATAGTTACAGATCAAAACAACTCCGCAGCATCGTTAAATATTGCTAACTATCGCTGTCGCGATTGAACTTAACTAGCAACTTTTCGGTCTTGGCGTCCTCGATCTTCCGGATCAGCTTTTCCGATTCCGAATTGTCACGCAAAGTCTTGGTAATATTCACCGTGGTCTGTACCAGCATGAGTATGCCCATGGCGAGATAGCCCTTGCCCCACAGGTCGAGCGGCATCATCCAGAGGCCGAGCGCCAGCATGAAGGCGGCGGCGCCAAAAGAGATGTAGGAGAAGCTGACCCAGCTGGCGGAGTGTTTCTGAAAACTGTCGTTCATAATATTGATCCTTAATAAGATTTAGAAAAATGGTGTTCAGACGGTGGCGTCAAGACGGGTACGGAGACGTGCCAGCACGTCATCCGCAGAAGAGCGAAGCGGCGCGCCGCATCCGGCCTCCGCCAGACGTTCGATCAATCCGGCGGTGCGGGACGGACCCTCCATCTGCTTGAGAACGGCAGACACCGTGTCGGTCTGCTTCTGGCGGTCGCGCAGACGTTCGAGTGTGCGTTCGGCATCATCCAGCGTCGCAAGGCCGACGCCGGAGGCAGCATGGTCGACCTTCTGGGCGGCATCGGTGGCGCGGGCCAGGCGCTCGCCACGCTGCAGATCCTTCAACCGGCCTTCCGCCAGACGAACGGTCGCCTTGAGCTTGGTGATGGCGCCAGAGAACTGTGCCAGAGCCTGCTCCGATGCGGTGCGTTCCGCCTCAAGGAAGGCGATCGCATCCGCGGCATCCCGCGCCAGGCCGTCATTTCCCTTCAACAATGCGGCCAGGGTGCGTTCTTCCAGATCCGAGATCCGCGACAGGATCAGCGCATGCTGGCTACGTTCCTTCTCGTTCTGGGCAATCGCGACGGCCAGCGCGTGCTGGGCCGATTGAATGGATTGGGCTGCCTCTCTGATTTGCTGGGCCAGCAGAGGAATGGCATGCCGATCCGTCGCTGCCTGTTCCGCGGCATGAGCCTTGCCGCGTAGAAGTGTTGCAATAAGGTTGAACATCAAACATCTCCGGTTTATGAACACTGTTCACGAACAAAGATGTGCCACGAAAATGAACGATGTTCAATAATTATTTTGAACGATGTTCATAATTCTGAAAAGGATGGTTAACATGGGTCGCCGGGAAGAAAAACGGGAATATCTGAAGGCGAGGCTGCTTGAATCGGCACGGGATCGTATTGCGCGCGACGGGCTTGGCAATCTGCGCGCCCGCGACGTGACGCAGGATGCCGGTTGCGCGCTTGGCGGCCTTTATAGCGCATATGCGGATCTTAATGACCTGGTCATTCATGTGAACTCGATGACGCTGAAGGCTCTTGAGCAATCGCTGGCGCTGGCCGAGGTTAAGGACAGGTCGCCGGCGGACCGCCTGCGCAATCTGGCGCAGGGCTATCTCAAATTTGCGCTTGCCAACCGCAACCTGTGGAAAGCTTTGTTCGACCACTATCTACCGGAAGGCACCCCTTCTCCCCAATGGCATCTCGACGAACACCTCTTTCTGTTGAGTATCATTGCAGAGCCTCTGCAAGAGTTACAGCCGGAGATGAGCACGGAAGACAGAGCAGTGCGTGCTCGCACCCTGTTTGGAGCGGTCCACGGTATTATCAGCATCACGCTGGAAGCACGCTTCGTTGGCCTGCCACCGGAACGGCTGGAACGTGAACTCGATGAGTTCATTATCATGATTGCCGCTGGTGCAGCGTCCCAGCGCGAGACCTGAAAAATTACAGGTCAATCCAGATTGATGCCATCGATGCCTGATGGCGTTGCGTTCTCTCCTGCGGTTTAAAACCCTGAATAGTTCTTTATGGCCTGCACATAAACTGCAAACGCCATAGGCATTCTGCCCGTTTGACAAAGCACCTTATCCCAGACCCCTTCACCTTCCCCAACTGCCCTGCCGTCTTCTCACAGAGAGCTGGTGGATCAATGAAGATTTCACGCTGACAAGCGAACCCTGCCCGCAGTCACTTCCCGTGGCGGCCCACATATCTCCGGTTCCAGTAAAGCGAGTTTCAAAGATGCAATTAACAAACGCTGAAAACACCACCTCACACCCCTCGCTGCTCTTCACGATATGCTCGATCAAATCGAGTTTCAGCGTGTCGCCCTGGCAAGGGAGGCTTTGGGTCATTGAAATCCCGTTCGTCGCCGGCGATGGCATTGAGGAGATATCGGACCGGGGGAGTCATTCGCGCTGTAACCGACCAGAACCAGATGAAAGATTCGTGCCGCGTCATAAAGGAAAGACGTAATCTGGTGCCGCCGTAGGTAGAAATCCCCGAAGTCCTGGTCCGTTAGTATGAGTGCTGAGCCTTTCTCGCTCTTCCATCGAAGTTTTCCGTGGATATGCAGGACCCCACCGAAGTCCGTCCTTCTGCTTGGATTGGGAATTTCGCCGAGCGCGAATGACGTGGCGGTCACCCGCTCGCTTTTGGCAGCCTCCGATAAGAGGCGATCAAAGTTAGTCGTCGCCAGGAGCGTTTGACCGAACCGTTGCCCCAGGTGAATGAGTGCGTTGTGGATCGGGTTGGGTGACCTCGTACGCGCCAGCACCTCGCGCGCAGCCCTTCGCATCGTACTTTCTTCGCTCGGGTCGCCGTCCAGACGCCGTTCCAGCATTCCCAGAACAACGTCGTATCGCGGTGGCAGAAGAACTTCATTCGGTGCGTTGTGCGTCTGAAAGAGTACCGGGGACGTTTTCCCAGGTCGCTTTCCTAGTGGTCCAAATCGTATCGATGGCCGCCGCGACTGTCGGATCGACTTTCCGATAGATGTCAGCAACGGGACCTCCGAAATCAGGCAGGGAGGATGGGACGGGATAAGACGCTCCAGCACCGACGATGAACAGGACGTCACCGCGGTCTCGTGCCAGAAGCAGATATTCCGGCAAGCCTGGAAGACCTTTCCCAAGGTACACTTCTTCTGACATGTTTCCCCCAATCCACCCGACCTTCGAACGCCCGTAATACATAGAGGTGCGCGCGGCAACTCTATGGAACTGCGATATTCTTGAAGGCAGGATATCGGGACACGCTTGGGCCCATCACGGATATCGGCAATTGCGCTACGGGTTTGATCCGCGACTGCCAAGAGGCACATGAAGTTCTACAAATGGACTGCTGCACTGTTAGGCGGTCATGCTTCGAGCTAGTGAATAATGGGCTGACGATTGACGATCTCTATGGTTTCCTGTCCACAGATCCCAATGATCTAGTCAAACCGATCCATGAAAAGGCAATGCCCGTTCTGCTATTAAATAAAAATCTGGATGCGCGCGCCTTGGGATGAGGCGAGAGATCTTGCGCGACCCCTTGCCGAAAGCGATATCACCCTGATTGAACGTGAGCCTTACGGGTCATAGATCATCTCAAAGACGGGAGAGAGCACCCAATCACAGCCGCTTCCGTAACTGTTTTCGGCGGTTTCGCAATCGGAGCTCTAAGGACCTGAAAACCCATCTGCTTTCACAGATGGGTCCCCACTTCGGGCGTCTTCTATTGAAGGCGAACGGGAGCTACCTCTTTGATGGCATCCCATCTCCCGGCTAGAATACCGAAACCGAACCGGAGGCGCAATGACTTCCCTTGCCGTAGCGATCGCGCGTGACTCTCGCGGGCCAACTTCTCTTTATCTCCTTACGGACAGCCGCATAACATGGGCCGAACCTACAGAGCGTTGGGACGCGGGAAGCAAGACCTTCGTATCCCCGGGAAGCGCTGACGTCTTTGGATACTACGGTGATGCCCACTTCATGCCAATGGCTCTCAGTCAGGTGATGAACCTGATAGCGTGTGGCGTTATGGACCTTACCGCAGCCACTGCCGAAGAACGCCACACGACCATGTTGGCTCAGCTTAAAAACTCACTGGGCCGAATTTCTACCAAGCACGTCTTGGACATGACACTATTCCATGGCGCACGGGAGGGTGACGGAATGGAATGCAAATTTCGACTGTGGCGAAGTACCTATAAGCCAAAGTTAAAGCGCTGGCACGGCGAGGAGTTGGCGATTGAAGACCGGTCATACCTTGCCAGAGTCGATGGAGCTGGCAAACCGACAGTAGAGAAATTTGAAGCTAAAGCCTCCGAGAAACCAGCATCAGGTACGAGCCGCGCGGCAATCAACGCGTTTTGTGAAAGCCTCGACTCAGCGGCGGGCCTCCTCAATTGGTGGGCCTTTGGCGAATTGGACCAGCCAGACAATTTGGATTTTGCTGGAAGGGACGCTTTTACATAGCAGGAATGGAGTATCCCGCCTCAGCGGGTCGCGAGGAAATTCTCTGGTTCAACGAGTTCTTTGAGCATTGCGATCCACAAACAGGTCACCGCCGGGTAGGTGGTCCGAGCCATAAAACGTCTCTTACGAGATAGGTGTGGTCACGGCTACAATCGTCCGCCGACCGGCTTGGGTTACCTTCGTCGTCGTCGGGAAATCGCCGCAAGGCCCCTGACTTCCGCAATGCCGACGCATGCAGTGACCACAACGGCAACAGCAGCAATGATTTTAGACATATCATACTCACCCCGCCGATCCTTCCTTCCTTTGAACGACAGGAAGTCCTCCATGTACGCAGTCTTTCCTAGCAGGCTTCCCTGATATTGACCCACGTCGCGGCTGAAACCACCCCACTCGATAAGTGCTGGGCGACGGATTCGGCTGAGGTCAGGCGCGTCGCAACCTTGCAGCCTCGATCAAGAAGGAACCGGACGAGCGCCAGCGCATTTCCGGGGAATTGAAAGCTGCGGAACAGGAACAGCGCCAGATTATTCGGCAGATCAGCGACCGTGCGGCTGAGGGTCGCCCGCGTCTCGTCGCCCTTGACGATATGCTCGACACGCTTGAGGAACGCCGCGCTGGCGTCGAGGCCCGGCTGAAGCAGGCGCCGGCGGAAGAAGATTTCGGGGAGGAGATCAAGAAGCTGAAGGCGGAAGTCAGCCCCGAAGCTGTCGAGCTGATCATCAACTCGGCATTCTATTACCTGCGCGAACACGCCGATACCGAGACAAAGCAGCCCTTCATCAACCTCGTACGCCAGTTCATCCAGAAGGTGATGATCGGCAAGACCCCGGGCCACCAGCCCGCATCCCTCGAAGTCCACGGCCGCATCGCCAGTATCCTCGCTGAGATGGAAGCCGCAACGATCCTGGAGAAGCTTCGCGCCGGTAAACTCGACACTGCGCAGAGACAAAAAGCTCCTGGCTGGTTAGCTCGAGGAGTTTTATTGATTTGGTTGCGGGGGCAGGATTTGAACCTGCGGCCTTCAGGTTATGAGCCTGACGAGCTACCGGGCTGCTCCACCCCG
>NZ_JAFLMZ010000014.1:0-31560 GCF_017313365.1 Agrobacterium sp. OT33
ATCTCGCCTATGCCCATCACGCTGCCGAGGTTGCGCGCGCGCAATTTGGCGACGAGCTTGCGCCGGCGGACGATGTTTTGCCCAAGGTGCACATGGGCGATGCTGATATCGAGGCGCGCATCAAAGCCATTAACGACCAATTTGATGCGTCCCGCCCGAAGCGACTGCGGGTCCGGATCAAAAGTTACATGAAGGACAGGGTGTCCATCGCTGTTTCCGATGCGAGAAGCCCGGCACGGAAAAAGCTCATGCACCTCAATACGAGAGGCGGGGCCGGGGTCGAAATCATCGAAGCCATCAAAGGTGTCATGAAAGAAGCGGTCGCGACCGTCTACGATCAAAATATCTGGCTTTGGTTCAGCTCGGAGTATGTAAACGAACTGCTCGACCCGCAGACCTTTGATATCGACCAAGGTTTCAACGTCCTGGTTATTGTGCCCGAGGAGCGGTTACGATCACATGCGGAACAACGAACGGAAGCGATCGATTATGCGCGGCACGAAGAGCAAACCATATAGATGCAAAATCGAAAAGCAGCACTGGCGGCCCACTGTCATGGCATCGTTTGCTCTTCCGCTCCTGATATCAGTCTCGATGGCAGCGGAACCATCCGATCACGACAAGGCCAGATTACAGAAAGCCGTCCTCGGCTGCTTTATGGTTCCTGCCGGCGCGACAACCTCCGCCATCATCGAAGCACATTTCGAAGATGGGAAACTGAAAGGCGTGCCGAAAATCGTGTCGAAAGGAGATGGGCCACTCAATGAGGCTTTCGCACAAGCGGGTGTTCGTGCGATCCTGAAATGCGAAGCAAAGATCGCCGTCCTTCCAATCGAGGGCGACGTACGCTTCAACTTCACGGCTGAGACAGCAGGCCCGCGAGAAGGAAGCGAAAAAGATTGAAAACTTCCTGAACGAACGCCGAATATCGGATTGAAGGCAAATTCCGATTGGTTTGTCAGATGTTTTCTACATCGACAGGAGACCAGCTCATGGCAAATGAACGAGCCAGCATCGAAGAAATACGCGGGTTTTACGCGCGGTTGATGGTAGAAGCGAGCAGGTCGTCCGACCCGCGGCTCGAAAGGGCTTTCGAGGTCGTCCCCCGCGAAGCTTTCTTCCCGCCTGGTCCCTGGAAAGTCATGATCAACCTCCGGTATTTCGATACGCCGAGTGCTGATCCCGTTTACCTCTACCATAACGTCCTGGTGGCGCTTGATGCAGACAAAGGAATCAACAACGGGGAGCCTTCGCTTCATGCGACCTGGCTCGGAGCAGTTGCACCGCAACGCGGAGAAGCGGTCACGCATATCGGTGCGGGAACGGGATACTACTCAGCGATCCTGTCGATGCTTGTGTTACCAACAGGTACAGTAACAGCCTTCGAAATCGACAAGAGCTTGGCTGAAAAAGCTCGACTTAATCTTGAACCTTTCGAGGGAGTAAGCGTGATCAACGCTGACGCGACCCAAAAGCGGCTCCTTAAATCCGATGTGATCTATGTGAATGCTGGAGTGGCAGCACCTCCAATTGACTGGCTACGAGCATTCAAGCCCGGCGGTCGGATGATCTTTCCGTGGCGACCGAGCGAGGAAGTTGCCCTGACGCTGTTGGTTCGGGCCGACAGCGGCGGCTTCAGTGCCAAACCGTTGATGCCGGCATGGTTTATTCCATGCGTGGGCGCTTCAAGAGAGGTTGCTCCTTCCAGAGTGCCGGCCAATTTCGACGAGGCGCGGACTATACAGTCTATCTGGAGAAAGGCTGACCGCTTCCCCGACCAAAGTGCAATTGCCATCTATCCGGACGTCTGGTTTCCCTCAGACCCCACTACGCCCACAGCAATCGAGTCAGGCAAGTGACACGCGCGACACCTTTTCCGTCTATTTTTCTGCTCGGTAACGACGTAAAATATGCTTCGGTTGTTCCCATTATCTCATCGACTTGAGTTGATATTGATAACGGCGGACGAACCTACCTGAACAAAAGAATACTCGACCGCATCTCGTTTCCACCAGGCTGTCGTATTTTCGATCGCGTCATTCTTGTCCAGATTATCCGGTGCACCAAGCCTCTCCGATAACGCACCCAGGAAACCGGCAGGTCTTGGCGTGGAATATGCGCATGCTTTGTGTCCGTTCGGACCAGTAGCAAGCCAAAAAGACAATGACTCGACTCCGCCGGCCTTCTCTTGCCGCCAGCCCACAACGTCCACCGAACCGCCATTGTAGGCGACGAAACTACGACGCCATTCCTCTGTTTCCGCATCGGTCAGCCGCGGCCAGCCAAGTTCGTCACCCTTGATCATCGCGGTCTGCACGGTGGGCGCTTCACAGATGGTGAGAAGACGCTCCGCCGTCATATCCGCCGGCATCGCCGTGGCCACCCCGAAACTCAAAAATGCAGCGCAGAAGCTGCCAATGGTCAATATCTCAAGATACCGAAGCGGACTTGCTCGCTCTGCGCTCCTCATTTTCTTCTCCGGTTCGTCATCGTCCATGGGATCAGACCGCCGCGTCCGAAAGTAAACGTTGCGGGATGGATGCAGCCAGTTGAGGATCATGCCCCGGCGTTCACACCGGGCGCAACAGGCTTCCTGTCGTTCGCAAACGCTCCTCCAGCAGTTCCATGAGCTGCTCCTCGCGAATACGACCCTGCCCCAGACCGAGCTTCATGACCAACTCGCGCCAACCATATGTCGGCTGTATCTGGGGTGCGCCATAGGCATCAGCAAACCACGCGAGAGCGACTGCGTACCCGTAGCCGTATTCCATGTCGACCGAGCCGCCGACAGATACCCAGATATCGGCACCGATAAAAATCGGCGTCCTGAAATCACCACCGATCACCATCGACGAGTCTTCCCTGGACGCGAAAACCCAATCCCTGACGATAGCATCTCCGGTAACGAAGAGAATGCTGGCCCAGTCATTATCGATGCTGCCGCAGTTAAGATCGCCAAAGACAACGAGGGTAACGTGTCCATCGCCCCCCTCAATCTGTGTTGAGACTTTGCCGCTGACATGCAGGTTTCCGTCGATCACAGTGATCCATGAAGACGGGACGAAATCCCCGTCAATCTCCAGATCACCGCGATGAATGCATGCGTCCGCGGTTTCGTTTTGGGGCCCGCCGGGAACCAGCTGAAACCTCAACAGGGCCTCGGCCACGGCGGGGTCGGAAAGTTCTTTCGACCTGTCGGTTACAAATTCCTGCCACTCTGCTGACGTTACACTGTTCAAGGACGTCCATGCTCCTCATTTCGCTGAATACACCTGAACGGCAGAATGCCACCGGATTTGACCTGAAACGGACACTAGGAGGCTGGTGTCAACATGTCCAGAAAGGATGGTTTGCTCACGGCGGCTTCCCGGGTTACCCCGATGGAAGCGAACTATTCAGAGAGGAAACAATGCTTAAAAGATTTCTGCCGGTTTTGCGCCTGCTTTCCGTCGTCATCGCACTCCTTGGCGCGGACGGCATTCCCGCTTTTGCAGAATCTCGTTATGTCGCCGCAGGCACAGCGGAACAACCTGCCAATTTGGGGGAGGTCAAGGGTGTCATGACCTTCAGGGGACAAACCGGCGAAGGGTCGATGAAAGACGCCTGGTTTGCCTTCACGCTTCCGAACGCTGCCCGCGTCAGGATCGCAGTCGACCAACCGGACGTCACATTCGATCTTCGTCTGGTTGGCAGTCGAGGTGGCGATGGCGTTCTGATCAGTACCGCCTTCTCCCGTGACGCCAGCATTGAGTACGAAGTGGATGCGGGAACGTACCTGCTGCGTACCTATGCGGACACCCCCTCAAGCTACACCGCCACGCTGAAGGCAAACTGACATAAACCGTCGACCCGCCAGTGACATCGTCAGCGGCGGGAACGACTAGAGGGGACCATCTGTGCTTCTGGATAAACGACTATCAGACCAGGAACATACCACCGTTTAAACTCGAAGCGTCAAAATTTTCAAGAACAACGCCCGCGTACCATACGTCGTACCCATCTTCTGGATTGTCGGTGTAGCTTGTCAGAGCAAAACGCACGACGGCGTTATTTCCCTGCTGCCAACTTAATTTTTCAAATTGCACCAGGGTATCAATCACAGCCTGATACGAACCGTCAGGAACATCCAATCTGGCCTCGGCGAGATCAAAAAATTGCGAGAAATCGAGCTTATCACCTTCTCCCGGATTGAAGTCCTTCACTACGGAGTAGTTAAAATATTCGGGAGCATTAAAGTCGTACTCGTCCATATGCACGAAGAAGGCTGGAAACCAGCCAATCGTAGGTGAATTGAGATACGATTCAATTTTGAAAATATCCGCTCCAGCGCCACCCGTCGCCGTATCCAGCCGATCATTAAAAACGAAGGTGTCGTCACCACCTTCGCCATCGAAGTGATTTTCTTCACCTTGTACGCCGCGGAAACTGTCAGCAAATTTACTACCGACAATTAGTGATATGCCGTTATACACGTCACCTTCGGCATCGCCCGTATTTTGTGACATATCGTCGAGGTTGATGTTTACGGATGCCGAGGCGATATAAGAAACGGTATCATAACCACCTGCCCCATTGTAGATGTCAGCACCCTCGCCTCCGATGAACAAGTCATCAGCTGAGGTGCCAGTAATTACATCGTCTCCGTCCCCTCCAATCATCACAACACCGTTTTGGTAATAGCTGTACCAGAATGGATTATCGGGAACCGTCAGTATATCGTCTTCGGCGCTGCCATAGACTACGGGCCTATCATTATAGAGAAAGGCGGTAATCCCATCTTGGAACGCTTCAGTTGCCAATGATGTCATTGCAGATGGAAGGTCCAATATACTCGGACTGTTGGCCTGCCACGCCGCCACATTTCCCAAATCCGCTAAATAGTCGCTCTCAGTGTAGGTCGTAGCAGCCTGCCCCGGTCCCGTAAAATTGATGTTGACCGTCCGACCGATGGACGAGGGATCAATCACAGATTCAAGATATATGTTGCCCAATATCGTGAGAGGGTTGCTGGACACAAAATCGAAATTCTCCTGAACAGCTTCATTCGGGACTATTCGATAATTTTCAATGGTGCGAGTGCCGTCAGCGGCGACGCGGAAAACAACATCGTCATCCAGCTTGAAGGCCTGTGATCCAAAAACAAAAGTACGCTCTGCCCAATCATTTGTGGCGTCAGCGTATTCGTATGCCTGGAAATTTATCCCATAGGAGGACAACCCGAGTATTCCGGCCAATTGCGCCTTACTGTATATGCCTTCAGCTAAAGTATTGCCCGAATTGAAAAATGCTTGCACGAGGGCCGACTGTGCTCCCGTTGCAAACCGGCCTGCACCTGTTGTCATAAATTGTGCAGTGTCCAAATCTACAGTTTCGCCCACTTCATTGGAGCGATTGGCCCATGTGTTTTGGAGGAGGTCGCTCGGCGTGCCTGTTTGGCCGAAGAGATAAAGATTGAGTACGCTTGATGTCACTGGAAGCATTTCTACACTCCTTGTGGTGCAATCATCAATAAGTAAACACTAATACAACTATATGGTGATTTTATCACTGTCAAACGTTAGATGCGAGGTCGCCCCATGAAGCTTGGAACTGTCACATCATACGAATTGAAATGGGCTTTCGCCTTATGCGCAGTGCCCGTTGCAATCTGCTTATGGGTTGCGATTAGTATCGAGAATTCCGCCGCGTTCTGGCAAACAACCGCCGTCCCGATCCTCGGATATGCAATCATATCGTTTGCCGGTATCGGCCCCCTCATATCAGTGATTGCGATTTGGGGACGCAACCCAATCATCCAATCGGTCTTCATCGCTTACTACATCGTTCTTCTCGGGGTTGCAGACCTCCAACCGAAGCCATTGGAAGACGCTTCATTCGGCGATCAATTCGTCAATGTTTTTCGAGCGGCGTATTACGGCTTGCTGGTTCTCTTTTTGTTGGCTCTCCTCGTAGCTATCGTAAGAAGGAGGAGAAATAGGAGCGCGATGAAGTCGATCGTTCTCGCTGTGTTTATTGTCCTATCATCTGCGCTCGCGCTCGCATTGCCACAGGTGCTTTAATCCCGGAGGATTTGGGCAGGCGGGCCATCTCAGCTTCACGCCACCGGCGTATCCCCCGGACGACCGTCCGAGAATGAACGTTGTACTTTCGAGCGACTTCCCGAACGGATGCGCCGGCATTCAGAACAGCACTGATTTCCCTGCATTGTCCCTCGGTAAGCGCAGGACGCCGCCCGGGCAATTTACCTCGTGCTCTCGCAGCCGCAATGCCGGCGATGGTTCGCTCTCGGATCAGCGACTTCTCGAATTCGGCAAGCGCGGCGAGGATATGGAATATCAACTGACCGCCCGCCGACGACGTATCTATGCTTTCAGTCAGGGACACGAAGCCGACTCCACGGCGTTTCAGAGTTTCGACCATGGAAATCAGATGGGTGATCGACCTTCCGAGACGATCAAGCCTCCAGACGACCAGAATATCGCCGCGTCGAAGCGCCTTCAGCATCAAAGTCAGGCCGCCCCTCTTTGCTGGAGGCTTCCCGAGACGCCGTGGTCTTCGAATATACGTTCGCACCCCGCCAGACGAAGGGCGTTTCTCTGCAAATCAAGATGCTGGTCAACCGTTGAAACGCGCGCGTAACCGATGCTTGTCATGTCGCCGATGAAACCTTCAATTTCACACATTCCAGATCACGATTTGACAGAAACGAACGGTTTCGCGGGAGGGGCATTCAGTCTTGAATTCAACAATGAGAGGCAATCACGCGTAGAACGACACCCCCCGGTCCGTCGTGACAAAACCGTTCGTTTTTGTCTTCTCGGGCGTGTTCTCCGTGAAATCACGCTCTTCGTTCGACGAACTTATGCGCCGGCTGACTGACACTTGGCTGGAGAATGCTGGTAAGCTTATAGGAGCCGAAACGCTCTGCCGCTCGGTGCAAGGCATTCTCGGGATCAACATGGTTCTGGTCACCGTCGATATGCAGGCGAAGGTGCCGATGGATTGGCGACTGGACTTCATATCGAAATACATGATTCCCACCAGTCTGCTTGATGGCGAAAAATTGCAGCAGACGCAGGCCGTGCGTGATTTTCCCGATATTACGGCAATCATCGACACTGTGACGAAGGCCTTCGAGACTGCCGCTTTCGGCGGTCGTCCCTCTATCGGTAAGGTTGACCAACGCATACGGAATGTGAGGGTCATCGGGGACTACATTATCCTTCCCGATCCCATGGGAGCGTGGTGCGTCGCCCTTGCAGAAATTCATTCCCTTTCGGCGATCGGACGAAATATCCGATATGACGATACCGACCTGTCGATTATTCAGCTTCTACGAGAGGGACTTTCAGCTCGCGATATCGCCCAAAGAATCGAGTTATCGCCGCGGACGATCGAACATCGCATAGAACGCATGAAAAAGCGGGCGGGCGTGAAGGGGACGCCCTCGCTGTTGTTTATGAATATGTGACGTCAGTTGACTATACTGATCATCTTTCACGGGCAAAATGACATGTTCGCTGTATTGAACGGCACGCCAATATATTGGATGGTGCAGGTCTCATCACCGCGATTTGCCTGATCCTCAAGGTTTTTCGACGCAATCTAATCATCGCGATCGTGGATTTGCTGAACACGATCCGCGAGTAGATGGGTTGATCTACCTTGCAGGAAAGAGTGGGCGACTAACCGTAACCCCAGGCTGATCCAAAAGACTGCCTCCGCGTTTCAAAAGCTTGGGAAGTGAGCCTGATCTCAGATTTGTCGAATCTTATAGACGAATACCCCAGTCTCTACGCGATCGTGCGTGCTCACAGGAGCAAATCCATAGTTTTTGACCAAACGAACTCCATGTTTCGTCATCGGCCTGGCGAAAGCTTTGAGGCAATCCTTGTTCATAAGAAAAAGTTTGAGCTGCTCAACAGCGGCTGCCGCGCCCTTGGTGTTGGCACCGGCGATGCTGCCAATGTAAACTGAGCTCCCCTTGGCGAAGCGCTTAGCAAAGTTGTCCAAATCGACTGTTCCAGAGAGAAGGTTACGCTCCTGCACCTGCGTCACCCCCTTGTTAGTCAGCGGGACTACGCAGAAGTATCCGATGACAGCTTGGGTCTTGACGTCAACAATTTTCCTGAAGCAATCCTTGTTGTGATTGTAGAGCGCTTGGGTTTGAGCGAGATCGGACACATCGCCAACCTTTTCAGTAGCGAGTCTGTGAATTACGGGCAGATCGGAGAAAGCACATTTCGATACAGTTGTGTTACGAAGACTTGTACCCCAAATTCGTTGGAGACGCTCAAACACCGAAATGATTAGATGCACCACGAGCGACAACACCATCAGCCCTGTGACAGCGAGCATCGCTAGGGGGATCAGAAACGTATAGGGGGCGACAGACGGATAGTTTTGGGCCAGCTTGTCGTCAACGCCATATGCGGAAACCAAGAAAGCAAGCAAGGCAAAAAAGACCGCTGTCCCGGTCTTTAAATAGTCTCTCATCAAAAAGCCCCCGAAATTCAATTTTAGGGGCTACTATGCAATCATAAGCCGAAATGCAAGGCGAATAAAACCACCTCAACAGTCATTTAGATAATACGATTGGCTCTGGCGAGAAAGTAGTTTGCCACGCAGAGAACCGGAATGAGACTCGACGTTACGACAATGGCGATTTTCACCAACTCCATCTTCGCTCCCTTCGTTTTCATCCACTCACTGGTCACCGTGACCATAAACATATATTACCATCATTCGTTGCAAGCGCCAAGCACCATACTTTTAAAAACAGATGCCTCAAGTGACCGTAACCCGTGTTGATATACAGATCACAACCTGTCAATGCAATGCACTGGGCCGAATGCAGGCCACACAATCACAACATCGTCTATATGGCGCATGCGATTAACAGGCAATGAATGGACTGAAATTGCGGCACTTCCACGACGCAGAGCTATGGACTGTACAAGGCGGCAGCCCTGTTTCGGCGATCGAGCTGGGTAGCGTCGTAAATCGCAAATATCTGTGAATGCTGGGTTCGGCGGATGATCGCTATTCAGTGGCTGAATACTCAAGTTGCAGAGCTACAAGATCAGCAGTTTCTTGACCGTATCGCTCCGCAATTTTTACAAGTGTCACACCGAGAGACGATGCCAAAATATCTGCCTCGTACCAAGATGATCGGCCATCGCCCACGTCCTTCGTCTTATTTGGCACGAGCATGAGACCATGCCGGGAAATGATAAAGTTTTCTCTGGACGTAGCTATGGCTTGCGAACGGTATGTTCTCGACCAAGCGTCGGCGCTGAGCGCAAGTGCGATTTCGTCAAAACCATTTGTAACGGGAATAGATAGGGTCTCGTGTTCCCAAAATGAGAGATAGTTTGCGATAACGAGTCCAATGCGCCGTGCCGTCAGATGAAATGGTGCGGAGTCGTGGGTCGCGTCCCAGTCGACAAATCCAAACTGGTTTGCCGTTGTTTTCGCTTTCGCATGTCCCGCTATTGCCTCAACCAGCGCCAAGCTTGCCGGGATAGATGCAGTAACGCCGGTGGTGGTCATGACGTTGTGGTCTACAATATATCGCTGGTCTCGGACCCAGCGGGTCTGCGGGAACTTTCCTGCCATTTTGTCGAATGCGTACCAGTGTGTTGTCGCGTTTCGTCCTTCCAACAGACCTGCCCGCGCGGCTATCCATGCGCCTTCGCATATAGCGCTAACGAAAGCCCCTTTTTTCGCTTGCTCCAGCACCCACCTAATGACGACTTCGCTCCTGTTGTCATGCATCGCCGGCACAATTACAAGATCGGCTCCTTCAGGGTGAGTTTTGTCGAATGCTTTCATCGTTATATCCGGCTCAATGGCGAGAGCAGGCATAAGACTGACCGTGCCAGCTTTGGACGAAACGATAACGACATCGGCGACATTCGCGGCTTTTAAGATGCCGTAGGGCACGACAAGGTCTGTCGTCTCCGTACCTGAGTTGTCCGCAACAATGGCAACAAGTGGCCGGAGGTGTCCCGGCTTTAATGGAGGCAGTTGAATTGGATCGGCTGCCGCAGCACTCGCATGCGTCGATAGGATCATGAGCAAAAAAAGGAAGGCTTTCCCAAAAATTTGGCGCATAGTTTAACCCAGAACAGCGGAACTTCCGCCAATCTATCCCTACGAAGTGCCTGGCGAAAATGTCAAACTTATCGCATATTCCGCCAATGCAGACACATAAGGAAACAGTCAGGCGCATTGCCATGATCGGCTACGAAGGGGCGCAAGCCCTTGATGTAGTGGGTCCCATGGAGGTGTTCGCGACAGCTAATCTTTACAAACCGGCGCACATCCCACGTTACGAGCTTATCCTGGCGTCCCCGATAGGCGGGTTGATCAACTGTAGTTCGGCTGGAGGTATTCGCCTGGGAGATGCCGTCGCACTGGAAGCTCTGCCTGAAGATATTGATACGATCATTATTTCGGGGGGAAGCGAAGGTGGGCTGCGGAATGTTATATTCGAGACCGATCTGATTACATGGCTAACATCGCGCGCCCGGAGCGTCCGTCGTCTGGCCAGCGTGTGCACCGGAGCTTTCGTACTTGCGGCGGGTGGCTTTCTCGATGGAAAACGTGCGACAACGCATTGGAACTCAGTGGATTTGCTCAAAAAATTACGGCCTCAGATCGAGGTGGAGCGAGATGCGATTTTTGTGTCCGAACCGCCAGTATACACCTCCGCCGGGATTACAGCAGGGGTCGATTTGTGCCTTGCCTTTGTAGAGGACGACTGCGGTGCGCAAACAGCACTATCCGTATCGCGGCAACTGGTTCTGTTTATGCGCAGGCCAGGGGGGCAAGCTCAATTCAACCCGGGACTCGCAACAGCGCTTACAGCGACGCCGCGCCTGCGTAATCTACTCAATGAAATTCTGACGGACCCAACCGGTGACCTGACCGGTCCCTCACTTGCGCTGCGGGCTGGCATGACCGAACGGACCTTCTCACGCTCGTTTAAAAAGGAAACCGGTACGACACCAGCCCGGTTCGTCGAAGATGCCCGGATCGACCGAGCAAAAATGCTGCTCGAGACCGCTGATTGGCCATTGGCTCGCATCGCTGAGCGTTCTGGCTTTGGAAGCCTCCACGCGTTACACCGCGTATTTCAAAAACGGCTAGGAATTACGCCAGGCTTTTATCGGGATCGCTTTGGGATGAAGTGACCTTGCGTGATCAGTCTTCACAGCGAAGATTTAGGGACACGGCCTATTTCAAAGTGAGAGGGGTTTGAAGCGGCCACCGATTGTCGGCAATGTAATCCAATATTTTTGCTGGAGTGGGGACGATGACGAGATAGGTGGCTTTGCTAGTTGGGCTTCGATAATCTCTATCGGTCCCCGCTACGCCTCGATCAAGGACCAGCGAACCTCCGTCGTCCATTTGATCAAGGCATTGAGAGGTCGCCAAACTCTATCATTAGTTCAGCGGAGCTGATGATTATCAGAAACGCACATTCCTCGCATAAAACTCCCACCGGCTCGCCATCGCGGTCCGACAGCGAATAAACTCCTCCGCTCGGCATCTCGGTCAGCGTCCGGCTTCCATCTCCGTGTGAATCCTCTGCTCATTGTAGCCGTCGCCAAGGCAAACTGCATTTGCAAATGCTGGATGTTTTCCATCAGCGTCTCAATAGCAGCCCGGCTGTCACCGTCGTGCCATGCAATGATGTGATCCACCGGATCGGCTTCCGGCTCTCGTCTTTCTGGGCGCCATTGTCTGGGGAACGGCTATTCAGAATGCCCCCTTGCGTATCGATTAGGATTATTCTCAATCCCAGCCATGATAGCGAAAACGCTGTGAGTGAGGCCTCGTGGCGGAGTGGCTATGCAGAGGACTGCAAATCCCCTGCGTTGCTGACATTAGTCGCCCCAGCTGATAAACTTGAGTATGGAATTCCCATTCATCTTGTAGCCGACAACATTGCATCCGTCGTTCTGGCGGATAGGTGCCGCGCCCTTCAGGATCAACGTGTGCCATCCTTTCTGGCGACCGGAAACCTTGTATGGAACAGGATCGCAGCCGCGTTTGAAGACATACGCCGTCCCTTTGATAACCGCATCGTCGTCGTACGGGTCCCATGGCCTAGTGGCCTCAAAGAGCAATGCACCGGACTTGACCATTCCGGAAATGGATTTCTTCGGGTCGCGATAGACGATGGTTCCTGCGTTGGGATCGATGACCACGGCAGAGCCGTTGTGATCGAAGACGCTGCGATCCCCAATCGCCGCTTGTGCATCATCTTCGGCGGTAGAAGATGACATCGTGTCTTTCGCCGAGCCGCCGAGAACAGGTTTGCTGGCAAAATGCTGATCAAGCGGCTGGGGGCCGCAATTCGATAACATCGTGCCCGACGAATACAGCTGGTCGTCACTCTGAAGAGTCAGGTAAAAGAAATAGTTTCCATAGGGGTCCTGGGCTACAGGACCCCCGAACCCCTTGTCGTATATGGCGTCAACCTCCCGACTGTATGACTCGCCACTTCCCTCGATCGAGAACGTGATCTGGATCGTCTTCGGTGATTTCGTATCGTCGATCTTGAGATGACAGGTCCGGCCCCTGCCGCAGTCGCGCGACCAGCGCCCACGGAATTCCTCGCGGCTGGCCGCCGCCGATACGATGCTCGCCGATGCGGTAACGAAAACCAATGCCATGGATGCCGCAACAAGCGGCTTCATGAAATAGAACCTCATTTATGTCATGTCCTGCGATCGTTCTTCTATAAGCGGGTAGAACGGGACCGCTCGGCCCGCCCCTGTCGGTCGATCCATCGCTTGCCGTTAGAGTTCCGGAGCGGGAGCCGCCTTACTCGTACTTTTTGTCTTGGCCGCATCGATCCTCTTCCTCGCATCGTGATTGTCGGCATCGAAATCCTGAGCCAGGTCGAGGTAGTTGATCATGGCCATATCGAGCCCCGTCGCGAGGCCAGTCTGGTTGCCTTTGACGGAAAACTCGATGTAAAGGCCGCAGAAATCCATCGCTTTCTTGGCTTTTCCGGCGGTGTGCTCGTCCAGCCCTACAGGGAAGTCGCTCTTCCTGATGCAGCCCAGCGAGGAATCGAGTTTCTCGGCATGGGCACCAACAGAGGTGAACTTCCACGCGGCCCAGACACTGCTGTCGTCCTTGCTCAGATATGACGGCTCGCCATATTTCTTCACGGCAGCGGCATAGACCGATTCCATAGAAGGACGTGCTGACGGTTTGAATTGCAATTGTCGACGCGTAGCGAACAACTTGTTGCCGCTTCCCAATCCCGTGAACGCAAACTCGTAACGCTCATGCTCCATGTCATCGGGATTTGTCAGATCATTATAAAGCGTTCGACCGTTGGCGACCCATTCCGAGCCCTCAGGAAGGCTCCATTTCGTGAACAGGTGCTGTCCTTCGGGTCGCAGCTCCTGATACCGGGCGAGAACCTGATCGGCGTTCATGCCCAGTTTCATGCCGTTGATGTCGAATTCCGTGGCCTGTGCCGTTACGATTGCCGTGCAAAGCAATACGGCCGATATGATGCAGATTTTCAATTAAGTCTCCGGGATTTTATGAATTGGGAGCTTCGGGCTATTGAAATCAGCGGCTGCGTCCAGACCAGACCTGCCACGCACCGCCGACCAAGAGCAGGCTGAGGGCGAATGCACCGCTTGCCACGGAGAGGCCACCCATCGACGAGAACTGCCGGGCATTCGCAGAGCCGAGCATCTGTGTCATCTGCCTGTTCGCATTGCTCATCTCGTTCATGCCGTTCAGCAACATCGCGATGCTGTACAAGGCTATACCGCCGGCGATCACCAATCCGACGATTTCGATGATGCGAACATAGGGCTCTGCGCCTGGGGCGCAAAGCGTGCGACAAGTCCGGCCAGAAATACGAGCGGCGGAAGATATGCAATGCCGCCGAGAAGATGCGGCGAAACAAGCGTCAGGCCACCACTGAAACCCATCGCCTTGATATTGATGACCGGCAGCGCGATCGCGGCGACCGTGAGCACCGCCAATACTGCCGAAAGTACAACTTTGTCCCTGCTTGCGGACGTAATCGGGTTTTCATGCGTATATGTCAAAGCCAGCCCCTATGTAGATAATACGATGGGGCCGAAATCGCCCCGTGACTGACAATCGGGGAACTGTCTTACCTGTGGGAGAATTTCAGAGGGGGAGTTTACCCTGCCGTGGAATTCAAGACCTCGTTTCTCGGCACATCGTCAACATGACGCTGAAAGACCAGGGTAAAAATACCCTGCGCAAGATCATTGAAACCCACTATTGGCAGACATCAATTTCTGGATTTCATATTTCGACGATGGCCGAAGAGACACCTTCCAGTGCGGTTACGCGCACGATGATAGACAACTGGCTCCAAACCAGCTCCGAAGATGCCGCCAAGCCGGAGGTCGTTTACAACTACATCCTCGCCCATCTTTCGATAAAGATGCGGTTAATCCTGTTTACGGTGAGAAGCGACGATCCGGAGAAACGGCATATGAAAGCCATCAGGCATTCCCGGTTCACGTCTCATATTCTGAACATCAAAGATTTTCGCCGACTGTTATGTCGAGGATTTTAAAAACAAGGTGTCGCGGATATGGCGTCTCTCTGAAGGCGGCCCAGCGTGCCGAGGGGTTCCCATGCGATCTTATGGAAAGCTTCTGAGGGACGTTTCTTCTAATTGCAATCGAAGGCTTTAGTACGCTTGCTTGTTCTCGCGTCCTATTCGATAGTCGTGCTCCACTTCTGCAAGACAAACGCGAGTTCTCGCGAGAGGAAGGGGAGGCTTTGGGGCGGGGGCGCAATTGCCATTCTACATTAGAAAATCGGTTTCGGCGGGTCCATTCCGCTTCAATTTCTCCAAGTCTGGGGTTGGCGTCTCTGTTGGCGTGAAAGGCCTGCGGATAGGAACCGGTCCCCGCGGACACTACATTCATGCTGGTCGCGGCGGCCTCTACTATCGGGCAACGCTTGATAACGCTGGAGGCAGTCGGCAATCTTCGGTTTTGCCACACCAACAAACATTGCCAAAGGTTACTTTCGACAACGGTGATGTCGAAATGATCGAGATCGATTCCGGCGATGTTATGCACATGCGTGACACTTCTTTTTCGGAGCTCCTTGACGAGATAAACTCGAAGGCGCGGCAAACGCGCATGTCTGTGGCTTTTTCTTTGGCCGCTCTAGCAATAGGTGCGGTGGTGGGCCTCGCGACGGGCGGACCTGGATTGCTAATTTGCGCTGTGGCGCTACCAGCAGGGGCAATCGGCAACTGGCTGGATTCATATCGCAGGACAACCGTACTCTACTATGACCTCGAAGGTGACGCGGAAACAGCCTACGGGCGGCTGACAGAAGGGTATGACGGCCTGAACGGGTGTGCCGCCAAATGGCATATCGAGGCCGGAGGCGCTATCCAAAGTCTCACAGCCTGGAAGCGCAATGCGGGAGCTTCCCACCTCGTAAACAGGAAATCGACCGCGCTCGCTTATACCCTCCCGTCGGTTATCAAGAGCAACGTAACTCCTCCTGCTCTGCATGTGGGCAGGCAGGTCATGTTTTTCATGCCCGATATTGTGCTTGTGCAGGACGGCAGTCGGGTAGGTGCCGTTAGCTACGCCGACTTGAACGTGCGTTGGCAGGACTCCATGTTCATCGAGACCGAGCGCGTCCCAAATGACGCCAGGATCGTAGATCACACTTGGAAGCACCCGAACAAGAGCGGCGGTCCCGACAGGCGCTTCAAAGACAACAGGCAGATTCCAATCTGCCTGTATGAAACAATGCACCTCACGAGCAACAGTGGCGTCAACGAACTCGTGGAGTTTTCCAGGACCGGGGTGGTGGCCGCTTTTGTGGATGGATGCAGGATGCTCGCCGCACTGCCTCGGGAACGGAAACCTACGGTTGCGTTGCCACCAGCGCTTGCGAACGATGCCGTGGAGGTCACTCCCGTCAACGAGGCGAAGAGGAAAGGCAGTTTCCTCAAGGGGGCGTTGTTAACAGTGCTTGCGCTTATGGTCGGAATTCCGACCTTTGCCCTCTTTTTCGGCACCCGTCACAAGGAGGCGGATGCTGGATTGCCACTTAATTTGGTTGCAGAGATATCCGAAACGCTGGCCGTAGCAAAAAAGGATGCGGACCGTCCAAATGACATCGAAGAACGCACGCCTCAAGTGACGACAATCGCCGAAACCGAACCGCTTCAATTGGGGCCGATGATTAATGACAAAGCACAGCCAGTCACAATTCGCCACACCAAGACCGGCGCAAACCTGCGCGAGGGACCCGGCACTAAATTCGCTGTGATTATCATTGTCCCCAAGGGCGGGCAGGTCTCCGTATTGGAAACTAAAGGTGGATGGAGCCGTGTCCGGGTAGATGCAAATACGTCTGGCTGGATGGCAAACTCAACGATCTTGGGAGATTGATCGTAGACGGCGGCGGAACAGCCGGTTATCCGAAGAAGCCAACGTGTCCGCTATTTCTGTTTCCGGTAAACCGCGTGTTGCGGTACGGCTCCGCGCGCTAACCCTCAAAGGGATTTGACCGTCATCGACATCGAAACCGATGCTGCCAATGTTGTTGTCAACGCCTGGCGACGGCTTGCCCTGGTGGCACCGTTCGAGAATGCGTTTAGCATTGTGAAGTGCAAACGGTGCCGGTAGCGCACTCAATCTTTGCGCATCGATCATCTTCTCTAGCTGCAGGATAGCCCGTTCCAATGGGCTAACGGTAGTTGGTGTGGGTCGCGGGAAATATCGAGCATGACCCGAGTTGATTGACATCATGTCACCTCATCGGTTGTTGTTATCGCCGGGTATAGCGGCAAAGATGACAAATACGCGGCATGGAACCCGGCGATCCAGCCTGTGGTAAATGAAAGCTTGCCGTCGTCTCGATTTGAAAAAGGCGGCAGAGTTGGGGCCGAGAGCTGATGGCAGCTTTTTCTCACTGGGCGGAAGGAGAGGACGATCGTTCGGCTAGCCAAAAGGTCACAAATTCTCCGTCGAGGCACCCGTTGATCATCTTATGTAGGACCGCCCGTGATCGTTGGTGCGGCATCCGTCCGCCCAGAAATCAGCGTAACAACCGGGCGCTCGAGCGTCTGATTTATTCGAACGGCTGGACCATTTCCCAGCCGCCGGGGGGCGTTGAGTGCCACTTGCAGGCGTCCCGGCTTGGTCAGAATTCGAAAAAGGGCATCATCTGCGTCAAGGTCGTTGATCTTGATAAACTCTTCATAACGTTCCGACAGCGAGGCCGCCACCAAGCTAGGCGGCGGCACTTCTTCGCCATTCCAGTCCCCAGCCGGGCACAAGATAGCGTCTAGTTCAAAGAAGTTCTTCCGGAGATGGCTGAGCCGCTGATTGTGAATGACCTTCTTAGCGGCCGCTGTGGCACCGGCAACCTTGAGTTCCAATTGCTCTGCAACGTCCTTAGCGAAGGCAAGGTTAACGCCACTAACGGTCGGCGTGGTTCCTTTAAAATGCATGTCGTTGACAACCGAAAGGTGATTGTAGAACATGTAGAGCGGCACCCAAGGATAAGGCGAACTCTCCAGCGTCCTGAATTGATATGGGGCCGTGGAATTGGGCCTATGCAGCAAATGTTCGTAGGAGCGGTGCTGAACCTTCCTCTTTCGCTTCCCATCCATCTCCGCATTCAGACGCTTTGCCTGCAATCGGACATGCACCTCTTCCGCGTCCGCGACGTGCCAGAACCGGAGGTCAATGTCCCCGCCTGTCACCGCCTCGGGAGGATATTCGATCACGAGGTTAGGTCCGGCGAAGGCAGCAAGAGCCCCGGTGAGAATGTCGGTCATCGTCTCTTCCCGAAAACGCCCCTTCTTGAGCTTACTCTCCCGATCCAGAAGCCCACCGATCAGTAACGGTAATTTCGTTGCGAGGTCGCACATCGTTGCTGGCATCTAATCCCCATCATCTTACAATAAAGCGGCCGTCAGAATCCCGACCTAAGCCATATCAACTCCTTCGTCACGAGCCCATCTTTGACCTCGATGCCCTCGATCGCAAACACCTCGGCCCCTCGAGATTGAACCGCCATTCATCAAAAGCCTCCGATCTTCCCACTTGATGCGGTCGTGTCGCCTGCCCTAAGTCATAGGCAAACTTCGTAACAGCTTCAAGCAGTTGGCGATCACGTCGTAGGGGCGGTCTTCGGCGTATGAGTTTCCACGCTGGCGTAATGAACAAGCGGAGGCTCTTTGAGATGGCTGCCCACGGGCGGTATGGCCGGTAGGATGTTGCAACTCTTCAGGCAGATTCCATAAGGCATTTGCTGCGTCCATTGTGCGCTTCTGTTCGACCTTACATCAATCAGGTGTTACGGGTCGAGCGTCTGCCTTGGATCAAAACAGCCGAATTCAGTTGCGCCATTTCCCGCTGATTGACGGCATCTGTTGCTTATGGCAGGACAGCTACGCCGAACCGTCGGCCAGAAATTCCTACGTAGGGGGATATCATGAGGCAGATACTTTTGCTGAGGCAAACCGAACTCTAAGCGCATAAGCGCAAGTTCATCCTTTCGCTTGTGCGCCACGCCCGAACTTTCATCGAGCATTGGAGCACTTATGCGAGCTATCGCGACCACGCCGGCTCTCGGCGAAGAGGTCTTTGACGTGAATTCCGAGATCGGCGGGACATTCACGGTCTCCATCATAGAAGATATTGGTGACGGAACCGTTATAGTCCGTATTCTGTATGGTGAGGTCAAGGAAGACGGTTGGAAATCTTTCGGTCTTTTTGACGGAAATCTTTTCAAAACCCGGAGAGAGCGCCTTACCAATCGGCGCATTTTACGTTGACGTCCTGTGGCCATCCCCGCAACATCGAGGGATGGCCAATTCCAGACCACGTACCATCATCGACTCTCTTCATTTACTCAAGGCAGTTGTCAAACCCGGTGTGGCAGCTTTCCATATTGCGCGTAGGATTTGACGCGATAGCATGCATCTGAAAGCGAACGGGGACAGAGGTCGTGTTTCAGCGTATTCTATTGGTAGCGGTTACGGCATCCATCGCTTGTGCCGGGGTCTCACATGCGGACATCACCCTTGAGCGTGTTCCAATTGACGGCTCTTCGCCTGTTCTCCTCCTGAAGGGTGAGTTCACCACATCGGACAATCCTGACCAACTTACACGTGAAGTCGCCGCAAGCGGTGCCAAACTGATCACCTTCAACAGCAACGGCGGCAATGTTGCAACGGCGATGGCGTATGGGAGGATGATCCGGTCGCTCGGACTATCCACGCTTCAGCTTCGTTCTGCCGAATGCGCTTCTGCCTGCGCACTCGCTTTCGTGGGAGGTGTAAACCGACAGGCGGAGCCCGGCGCGATCGGAGTGCACCAGTCTTCTTTCTCCCCGGAATCCAGTCTCGAAGGGCATATCGCGGTCGCAGCCGTTCAGGCACTAACCGCCCAGATCATGACGTATCTGGTCGAAATGGATGTCGATCCCAAACTGCTTCAACTAAGCCTATCCGTTCCCAGTGACGATATGCGGTATCTTACGGCTAGCGAGATGCAGAACTATAAAGTCACTTGGGGCAGCTTAGCCGATCTGACCGAATCCGCTTCAACGGCCAAGGTCGCTCCAAAAGCTGCGCCTGAGGCCCCACTCGCCACCGAGGCTCCTCCACCAACAACTGAGGAAAAAGCATCGTCCTTCGTCACGGCATACTATGACGCCTGGTCTCGTAGGAATGTGGAGGCGCTCGCCTTTATGGAAAAGGCGTATGCCGATACGGTCGATTTCTATGGGAAAACGACGCCGAAGGTTTCCGTGATTGACGAAAAACGGAACTTCGCGAATAGGTGGCCAGTCCGTGCGTACAGCGTGAAGGCAGGTTCGATGAAGGTAACCTGCGCGGAAACCTGCAAGGTTGACGGAATCGTTGACTGGTACACAAAACGCGATGTCGGGAACCGGATTTCATCCGGCTCCGCCGAATTTTCTCTGGTTTGGGACCAGAGGGCTGGTGTGATCCTTTCCGAAACGAGCAAGGTTATCCAGACGGACAAAGACGTCTCTCAACCTGTACGTTTGATAGCCCAGTGGGCGGACCAGAATGCTGCCTGCCGCGGCGGCAGCGGTGACTTGCCGGAAACAAATGTGGCCTGTGAACGACGCGAAGCCATTGGCGACAAGCTGGAGGCTGTAGGATGGTGTTATGGCCGTGAGGGGGAATACGGCTATCAAATGCGCTGGCACGCCTGTGAAGCAACCTCCTATAAACAGGAAAATGCGGTAGGGGCTGCTTTGAACTCGGCGTTCAAGCGGCCGGACTTTTCCAGCTACCCTACCCAAGGTCGTTTCTCGGGAAAGACCGTCATGCCGGACTTCAGGGGACGCGATCGCGAATTCAACAGTTTCAGGACCCGGATTCGCGACGGTATACGGCAAGGACCAAATTTCGCTGGCCGCTATACCCTTATCCAGATCGGGTGTGGCACAGGGTGCTCATTCGTTATCGCCGCCAACAATCAAACGGGTCGCCCGGGCTCATTCCCTCGTGGCGGGGAAGAGCACATGTATCTGAGTTTGGACTTTCGCCGCGATAGCCGACTGGTCGCTGCCCAATGGTTGAACTACGACACCAAAACCTGCGTCGTCGAGTTCTTTGATTTTGATCGAGACACATGGAAGCCGGTTGCTACAACCAACGTCGGCAACGACGAAGCGTGTTATCGGACGATTGCAGAAAACCTCCGCTGAGTGCGATGCGATGGCATCATCTTTCAGGGAACCGATCGCTGGCTACAGCTTCGGTATCGATCATAGGTTTCCGGCAATGCGCAGGCACTAATCCGCTAACTCCGGACTGTTCACAGGTATTGTCTTGGTGATGTGGCCAGATTCATAGATCAGGTATAAGCGGCGTCCTCCCACAATGTACCAAGCGTGGTGAACTGTTCCGCAGCTACCGTAGCAAGAATGCGCCATAAGCGGACTTTCCTATTTGAGATTTGGTGTGCCTCAAATTTCGAATCGCTTGCGATGCCAGTGGTGAACAAAGCACCAGTGCCGTGACGCGCGAAGTGTTAATGCACTGAAATGTCAGGAGCCGCCTGGCGGCCGAAGTGCTCGACATTGAGCTCCCGCCATCGGTTCGGCGTCACGCCTTCCCAGTCCCGGAAGGCACGGTAGAAGGAGCTGGTGTCCTGATATCCCAAGAGGCAGGCCACCTCCTCGATCTCAGCCAAGGGATCGGACAGAAGTTGCCGACCCAGTTCCTGGCGCGCCTCGACGAGAAGTTCTCGGAATGTCGTGCCTTCATCGGTGATCCGGCGCTGGAGGGTGCGCTCGCTCATGCCTATGTCGAATGCGACGTCGGATAGTTCCGGCCGGCCGCTGGCCAGGTTCCGCCTCAACACGACCTTCACCTGCTCGCGGATCGAACTGCGTGCCTGGATTTCTCCCAGCGCCGACGCAAGGGCGGGCGTGAGTAGTTCGAGGAGTTCCGGATTGTGACCGGGAAACGGTCGATCCAGATCGGCGGATTTGAGGATCAACGCGTTGCGGGATTGACCATAGCGGATGGGACATCCGAAATATGACCGATGCATGTCGCTTTTCGGGTCCGCCCGCTGGAACTCCACGCGGACGGGCGTCAGCCGCTGCCCGGTGCCGCGTCGGCCCAGTTCGACCAACGTGGCGAAGTCGACGTCAACGGCGATCGACGGCTCCGGTTCGGTAGCGTAAAGCCATTCGAACATGACCGTGCATTCCCCACCTTCCTCGGAAAAGTGCAACTGCTCGGGTGTGCAGAGTCGCTTGAACCGCGCTATGCGCGACAGCCCGTCCCGGTAGTCGCGGGCATGAAAGGCGGCGAGGCTGGAGGGTGGGTGAACAGAAGTTTCGGC
This sequence comes from Agrobacterium sp. OT33, assembly GCF_017313365.1. Taxonomy (NCBI): domain Bacteria; kingdom Pseudomonadati; phylum Pseudomonadota; class Alphaproteobacteria; order Hyphomicrobiales; family Rhizobiaceae; genus Agrobacterium; species Agrobacterium sp. OT33. Next base: position 21,903 of record NZ_JAFLMZ010000014.1, read on the forward strand.
TGCTTCGACCAGCTTGATCCCGAGGCCTGGGTCTGCCGTCAGTTCCTCCAGCGCCCGCCACAAGGCGAAGAACTGCGCGGTGCTCACCAGCCCTTGGCCGTTCAGATGCAGTGTCGCGGGAAGGCGCGCCTGGCGCAGCAGCGCCGCTGGAGGCACGCCGATATGTTCAACCGCGAGCCAGAACGCCCGAGGTATCTTGCACCTGTCTGCCGGCGCTCCACTCATGGCTCTCTCCCTATCGCATCTGGCTCATGATCACCCGGTCGAACATGCGGTCGCCGAACCAGTTGCGGATCATGATCATGGGCTTCGCATACTTGCCCGCCACATACCGCGTACGCGGCTTTCTTGCTCCGACAGCCTTGGAGACGATATCGGCAATGACAACGGGATCGGTGCCTCGGCCATGGCCATAGGCCTCCCGCGTCGACTTGGCGACCGCCCGCGTCACCTTCGCGTAAGGACCTTCGCCCGAACGCTCGAGAAGTCCGTCGGCGACCACGTCGCCGAATCCCGTCTCGATTAGACCGGGCTCAACCACCACGACCCGGATGCCGAACGGCGCAAGCTCGAGCCGGAGACTATCCGACCAGCCTTCGAGCGCATGTTTGGTGGCGTGGTACCAAGCGCCAAGGAGGGTGTAAATCTTGCCGCCCATGGAGGTGATATTGACGATCGTGCCCGCTCCTTTTTTGCGCATCGCCGGAATCAGCATCTGCGTCAGCCGTGCGGGACCGAACACATTCACCTCGAACTGATATCGAGCTTCATCAATGCCGATGTCCTCGACCGGGCCATAGAGGCCGAATCCGGCATTGTTGACCAGCACGTCGACGCCCCCTGTTTGAGCGAGGATCGTTTCGACAGCGGCCCTTATCTCGACTTCGTTAGAGATGTCCATGCGCAGGGGCGTGGCTCCCATCCGCGCAAGATCGTCCATCTTCTCGACCTGGCGGGCGGCGACGTAAACCCTATAGCCATCCGAAATCAGGCACTTGGCGATCGCCTTGCCCATGCCGGAGGATGTGCCGGTGACGAGCGCAGTTTTCTTTCTGTTGTCAATCATCTCGACCTCTCTTTGTTGTGAGATGACCTTATGCCCCGTTCGGCGGTCGATCATTGACGAATGATGCCAAGACACTTGCAGAATGCGCCAAACATGCTGCGAATTCCCTTGCTGAGCAAGCCGTCCAATTCGCAATCGAAAAGCGCCTAAGGCGATTTGTCAGAAACGTGCCGTCGCCTGCCGAACTCGATTGTCCCCCGGCGACGCCAGTTAATATCCACTTTGACGCCTGATCCTAAACCAGAAATTATCTCGCGCCCTTTATAGACCCGGCGATCACCTTTACCGACGATGGGCGGAACGGGTGGCGACAATGGTCCACCCTCCGACCGTATTAGCGAGCTAGCGTTCTAAATTTTTCCGTCCACGTAAGCTCGAATTGCCAGATGCAGGGCCACGCTGGGGCCGCCAACCTCATCATCTCGGTACATATTCAAGGCCTTTCCGCTGTCGTTTACCTCCGCAAACTGAACTGTCCACCCCATCCTATGATTCGGCCGTCTTCACGGCGTACGACAACCCATGGCGCACAGCCATAACGGCGTCTTCGCCATTCATGAACCAATATCCGCCGGCGGCACTCCCGAAGCGTTTTATCGCTATGGGTATGCTGCATTGCCGCGGGGTCTCCGAGGAATTCAAACAGCTGCAGAACATCCACCTTTTTTGATGGACGCAGGATCAATCGTTCAGTTTCCATCATGATCGCCACCTCCGACACGCACCAACTCAATAATTAGAAGGACAGCGTACGCGCAGAGTATTCGTCAATCGATTTCTGGTTCATTGATGACCGCCAAGACTAAGAAGACATCATCATGCTCAGCACCAATAGAAGGTATCAACCCAAATCTTTTGTGAAGGTCGCTTTCGATGCCCTTGTTGATGGTCCGCTTGACTGCGTCGCTTTCCGAAGCGCACCCAGGATCGCAGTTATTGGTATGCGGGGCGGTTCTCATCGTAACTGGACACCCAATGAACCCAGACAGAGACTCCCCTAGCCTTCAACACTTCCATCACCTGTCGATTGGGATGCCCCGGCGTCGTGACATCTGCGTAAAGCTGGTCGTCGAGGACACGGACGCTTCGTAGACTGGGCATGTCGAGCAGAGCCGGGATGTTCTCTAACGCAATCCCTGCATTGATGGTCTCGACTTTGAATGGCGGCAGGAGGTCACGAAGGTCCACAGTCCCGATCATCGACGTTAGATCAAGACTCTTGATGTTCGGGCAGTGATTGATCCCGGCAAGGCTGTTGATATCAAAGATATCGTCCTCTCCATCCCAGAAGAACCAGACATATCGATAGATGGAACTGCCTCCATCCAGAACAAGCTGGTCGATCTGATTCAGAAGGTCGGTCGAGAGAGGGTAGCGATCCAGATAGGCTCGAACTGCGGGAATGGGCTTGTAGCCTTCATTCTCAAGATCGACGGGCCGTCCAAGAACATGCTCGGCAAGCTGTTGTGGAGTCCCGATATCGATCAGGTGTTTGTCGATGAGGCTGGATAGGATCGCAAGTTTCAGGTTAGGATCACCGAACGGCGCACCCGGCATATCTTCAGGCGCAGGGTAGCGTGATGCAGCAGCCATCCGCGACCATCCGAGAGTTGCGAGAATACCTCCCGCGGCCACAAGATCACGTCGTTTCAGCATTGGTTCGCTTGTATCTCGATGACATTGAGCAGTTGTACCACGCTGAACTGCTGCATAGTAGCAGTTCTAATCGATAGCCTGTTGGTTTCCACGCAGAACTGAGCCGGTTAGGCGCATAATTTCCATTGAGAATTGAGCCATGTGAACCTTCCCCCAACGCGCTGAGCGACGGGGGCAACGGAGTGATCCACATGGGACTTTTAAACATCATCCGTCGGATGGCGCTGCGCGAGAAGCAGTCGATCCGGGAGATCCGCCGGCGCACCGGGCTGTCGCGGAACACGATCGCAAAGTATTTGAACGCTGGTACGATCGAGCCGACGTTCACGGTACCGGAACGACCGAGCAGGCTTGATCCCTTTGCCGACAAACTGGCGGCCTGGCTGAAGACCGAGGCCGGGAAGTCACGCAAGCAACGCCGAACGTTGAAGCAGCTTCACGCGGACCTGGTGTCTCTCGGCTTTACCGGCTCCTATGGCCGTGTCGCCGCGTTCGCCCGTGAGTGGCGGGTCGAGCAGCAGACGGCGGGCCGCGGCATATTCGTTCCGCTGTCTTTCCGCCCAGGCGAAGCATTCCAATTCGATTGGAGTGAAGATTACGCTGTGATCGGCGGCGAGCGCATGAAGCTTCAAGTCGCCCATATCAAGCTATCGCACCGCCGGGCTCTTCTGGTCAGGGCCTACCTGTTGCAAACGCACGAGATGCTCTTCGACGCCCACTGGCACGGGTTCCGGGTGTTCGGCGGTGTGCCTGGTCGCGGCATTTACGATAACATGAAGACGGCGGTCGATCGCGTCGGTCGCGGCAAGGAGCGGCAAGGAGCGGCAGGTCAACATCCGCTTCCTCGCGATGACAAACCACTACGTCTTCGAGCCCGAGTTCTGCAATCCGGCCGCAGGTTGGGAGAAGGGTCAGGTCGAGAAGAACGTCCAGGATGCCCGTCCACGCTTGTGGCAGCAGATGCCAGACTTTCCAAATCTGGCGGCATTGAATGCCTGGCTGGAACAGCATTGCCAAAACCTGTGGCGGGAAACATCGCACGACACCTTGCCCGGCACCATCGCCGACGTTTTGGCCGCAGAACAGGTGGCATTGATGGCGTTGCCCACCGCCTTCGACGGCTTCGTCGAGCAAAGCAAGCGCGTCTCACCGACTTGCCTGATTACCTTCGAGCGCAATCGCTACAGTGTACCCGCGTCTTTTGCGAACCGGCCTGTCAGCCTGCGGATCTATCCGGAGCGACTGGTCGTGGCGGCCGAGGGCAATATTCTTTGCGAGCATGCACGGGTCATTGAACGCAGCCACGACAAACCGCCGCGGACGATTTACGACTGGCGGCATTACCTTGCCGTCATCCAGCGTAAGCCCGGTGCTCTGCGCAATGGTGCGCCCTTTCTGGAATTGCCGTTGGCCTTTCGACAACTGCAGGACCAGATACTTCGCCGCCCCGGCGGTGATCGTGAGATGGCCGACATCCTTGCTCTTGTCCTTCATCACGACGAACAGGTTGTCGTCAGGGCTGTGGAATTGGCCCTGGATGCGGGCGTGGCAACGAAAACGCATGTGCTGAACCTGCTGCACCGGCTGATCGACGGCAAGACGACCGACGGTCCCGACATCGACATGCCACAGGCGCTGACCTTGCTTCACGAACCCAAGGCGAATGTCGAACGCTATGATGGTCTGCGTCTTCGGATAGCGGGAGGCCGCCATGCGTCATGATCCTGCCAGTGCGGCCGTCGTTATCATGCTGCGTAGCCTGAAGATGTATGGCATGGCCCAGGCCGTAATGGACCTGATCGAGCAAGGGGCTCCAGCTTTTGATACGGCCGTGCCCATCCTGTCCCAGTTGCTGAAGGCCGAGATGGCCGAGCGCGAAGTTCGCTCGATTGCCTATCACATGAAGGCTGCTCGCTTCCCGGCCTACAAGGACATCTCCGGCTTCGACTTCGCCGCCGGCGAGGTCAACGAGGCGACCGTGCGTCAATTGCACCGATGCGAGTTCATGGATGGAGCGCAGAATATCGTTCTTGTCGGCGGGCCGGGCACAGGAAAAACACATGTGGCGACGGCTCTTGGCGTTCAGGCGATTGAGCATCATCGCCGAAAGGTCCGCTTCTTCTCAACTATAGAATTGGTCAATGCGCTCGAGCAGGAGAAAGCCAAAGGCAAGGCGGGCCAGATCGCCGAGACCCTCGTTCGCCTCGATCTGCTGATCCTGGACGAGTTGGGATACCTCCCATTCAGTGCCTCCGGCGGAGCGCTGCTCTTCCATCTATTGAGCAAGCTCTACGAGAGGACCAGCGTCGTGATCACCACCAACCTCAGCTTCAGTGAATGGGCGACCGTCTTCGGGGACGCCAAGATGACGACCGCTCTGCTCGACCGTCTCACCCACCGTTGCCATATCCTGGAAACCGGAAACGACAGCTTCCGCTTCAAAGCCAGCTCGGCCGCTGCGGCACAAAAGAGAGGAGAAAAAGCCAATCCCTTGACCAAAGCCTGATCAGAAAACCATACTTAGAGGTGGCTCACTTCTCGGTGGAAAAACCGGCTCAGTTCTGCGTGGAAACCAACAGTACAGTTCTTCAAAGTCTTCGTCGTCCATATTACGACAACCGTTCAGAAGTCGGGAGATTCGATACGTTCCCATCCGCTTCCATCGAAACGAAAAATATCCTTCTGACCGACCACCCAGAGGACATCGTTTGAAGCGTCAGAATGGAAAATATAGTCCCCTTGCAGTTCGGGCATTCTAGGGGTGAAACGGCGGAGGTCCGAGGATGTCTTATCCACTTCGAAAAGGCCGCCGGGACGAACGCTTGAAGGTAGAACGAGGCTTCCACGGTAAGGCCTTACCATATGGAAAAGGTTCAACTGGCGACGAAGGCTGACTGGGGTGAAACCACGAGCGCTGCTTCCATGTAGTAAAACGCCTTCGCGCCCACATATCCAGACACTGTCTTCATTTTCGATGTAGATGCCCGTCAAGGCAGTTTCTTCGAGATGCACTTTTAATTCGTTTAAGGCTGTGCCGTCCCAGAAAAACAAAACGGGTGTCGTGCCATCTATACCACAGACATATACCGAATCTGTATTGTGGCCCGCCACATCATGGAGCGATATGTTTCTCGGCCTTTGTCCCCGAGAATCCATCAGCCATTGTAAAAAGCCCGGGTCGGTCGTCGGTGGTGCCGTTCTACTCAGTCTAGCGTGTGCCTCTGGATCAAAAAGGATCGTATCCGTCAACAGACGCCAATCTTTTTCCCGCCGGACATAAATTTGCCCTCCGTTGCCGGTGGCTAAAAGCATGTCGTCAACTCTGGCAATCGATAGAAGTCTACCGTAACCCTTTGAACCTTCGATCCAAGTCCCTGCACCAACGATCCGCTCGATGCTAGGTTCGGTAAAAACGTCTACAATCACCTCACCCTCCGAAGACAACACAATGCAGTCACCCGCACTCGTAGAAGGGATGATTTTCTCAACGTGTACATCCATCTCCCGCGCCTCCCACTGAGCAGCGCCGCCGGTCTCGGAGTAACGCCATAGGACAGACTTTGGCTCGTAGACATCAGAACTAGACTTTACTGAAGAAACGACGATCGAATTCCCACTTAGAACACAGGCTCTAGTAAGCTCGTTTGGTCCAACATCCATATCGGTCATTTCTGGTACCTGCCATTCGAGAGAATTTTCATTGTCGGTTCTGGTATGTCTTGCACACGTTGTTTCGCCCGCAGCAATTGATTTTGATTGCTGTTCGCGAACTCTGAATTGACTGCATCCAGTATCTGTTTCGCACAATCCGGTCGTACTGCCGCCATTGCAATAATTGATTCTCGTTTAACATCGTCCAACGATGCGGTAAAAGGTGGGTTTGAGCGCGATCCCATTGCCTCAATCGCACCATCTGCCAGGTGAGCTTCATTATGCTCGGTTCCGGAGGTCCGAGCGTTGCCAAGCACACAAATACTCTGGCCGTTCCAGTACCCCGGCATCGTATCTATACGCTTTTGCCCGGCTATCGCTTCATCGCGCGTTCCCCAACGCAGTGTCCAATCTGGTACAATGTGATGGGCCTGCATTCCGATTGCGCGGCAGATCGGCTCCATCTTGCGATAAGTGTCTACCCTACAACGCTTTTTTTCCTCTTCCTGCTCAATTCGAACGTTTTCAGGCACCGGAAGTGCCGCCGGTTTGCCTAAATCCTCCTCACGTTGTCGCTTTACTTCTTGATACTGCAGCAGTTGCTCTCGGTACCACTCCTGGACCTCTTTGTTATATTTAGCATCAAGGGGGTCGAGTAGGTCTCTAGCTCGGCGATTTAAGTCCTTTTCCACCGGGTCGGCATCCCGGGGAAGTGGTGGAATAAGAGGTGTGTCTCCTGGCATTAAAATGATTGATCCCACTGCTAGACCGTACCATCCGAACCTTTTCATCCAGCCGTAAACCGTTGCCGGGTTCGTACGTTGCTCTGGTTGCGGTGGTGTACTAGCCGTCCACGGGCCTTGAATTACATTTGATCCTCCAACAGAAGGTGGAGATGCTGGACGAGGCACGGGTTGCGTAGAAGGAGTTCTTGGCAATGGTTGCTGCACGGCCTGCGCATACTGCGCACCCATGATCAACGGCTCAGGTGAGGCATCGCTCATCACCCGACCTTCGTCCCACCCGTCCTGCCATTTGAGCGACCCTCTCACTGGATCATCATCCTCGGGTGGATCGTAGGTCTTTGTCCCCCTTACGAAAATCGCCTCGCCCTCGGTGTTCCTGCTGTTCATGTAAAACCGGTCGAGGTGACGGATGACGTGTGAGCCTTCGGCGCGAACCTGATCCGCATGTTCTATCGGCTCGCAGATACTCTCAACTGTGCCGGACTTTCGCCCCTTGCGAATCCCGGGCTTGTCGCCGTGGACGTGCATAGTGCAAGAACGCATGACCATCGCCTTCTTGCCCGTGAACCGGACGGAAGGGGTGTAACCTTTGTCGTGACCGCACAGGTCTACGACCGGATACGGGATCGGCACAACAGAAGACCCCACAGGGGTCCAGCAAACGTCTGGCGACAGGTAGACTATTTTCGCTTCGTCGATGTCCCGAAGCCCCTCGCGCGGCGTCTTCGTCGTCCACGGCGCTGGATAGTCCGGATCGCCGATGTAATTGTCCCGTGGGATACTCATGCCGTTTCCTTTTCAGCATGGAGGTTTTCGGGTTCCGGAGCCTTCAGGCGTACGCGGGTCAAGGTCAGTGTCGTCTCGCCTGCCTCAGGGAGAGGAAACCGCGCACGCCAGGTTAGGAGAACTCGCCCATCGTTGCGCCAATCGAACTGAACACCATCGAGCTTGAGAACGTACCACTCATCACGATCCGCCCTTTGGCAATGAACCCCAAGCGTTAACCCCGGAAGTTGACCTTTGGCTACGGGATGCTCTGGATGCAGGTTGCAGAGTTCGTAATTCTCATCACCATGGAGATGTGGTGTAGCAATTAAGTCAGGATGGGCGGCCTGCCAGAACCTGTTGTCGAAATCTCGCGGCAAAAGTGGATGGCGCTTCTCGAGCCATGAATCGTCATAGGTGCCAGTGTATTGCTGACGGAAGCGCCACCATGGTGATACGAGACCGAGGCCTTGTGGTTCAGGCGTGTCCTTCCAAGCCAGCTTTTCACCGACAGACGTGATCTGCGGCGCACGGAAAGGTGGCGTGTCTGCAGGCATATCGAGAGTAACGATACCGCAGCCCAGCGGATTGCGGCGTTCGACATCGGCAGGAGTGTCAGTGTCAGTTTCAGCATCGCCCGTGCCTGGGATGACGCCACCGTAGGCGTTTGTCCAGCAGGCGGAGACCTGGCGGGTCGGCTCGGGATCGCTCAGCGTCCAGTCGCTCACGACTCGCTTCGGCTCCTTGGCGGAAAAACCAGCCCACTTCTCCTTGATCACAGGTTGCCAGAAGCGCGGCCCGCAGACTTCTACCTCTTTGGAGACATCGCCGACACGAATGGAAGCCTGCCAGGACTTCTCCAGCTTCTTCGACGGCGACCAGGCATCCCCGAGAAAACTGATGTCCGTTCCGGGCTTGTCAGGGGTCAGATCGCTCTGCCGGAGAAGAACTGTCTGGTGGGGATCACCCTCGTAGGCGTCTTCCCACTGGAAGCTCTCTTGCTCACGGGCGATTTCCATCACCCCATCCTGCACATGGTTGAAGGTTGCGCGCACGGAAACGATGCAATCCAGATCGCCCTCGATATCGAACTGGCGAAACGCCATGGCTGGAAAAGGAAGACGGTTGTCGAGTTCCACGAACAAGCGCTCCCTTAGTTCAAATCGATCGGCTTGCCGCGAAGCTGGAAATGGTCCGTGGCGACGAAATTGAACGTCTTGCCGAGGATGATCACCTCACCATTCGATTTCATGATGAACTTGGAATCGCCGCACTCGATGACGAATTCTTCTCCGACGGCGATCTTCTTGAACTTGCCGACGCTCTCCAAAGACGTCTGCCCCACATTGGTCACCTTGCTCACCCCGATCTGTTCAGCCCGCGCCACACCGACGCTATCGGATTTGAAAGTACTGACAATTGTGTTCATGATGCCGGGGAGAGGGAAGAGACCGGAGGCGTCGGTGCCGATACCTGTGCCCGATCCAGCAAGAGCCGTTCCTGCATCAGCGCGCGGACTTGGACCAGAGACGACGCCCTCGCGCGATGACAGACCGCCTGCTCCAAGGAAACCCAGTGCCGATGACGCAAGTGTCGTGGCGAAGGCCGAAACACCGGGACCGCTGGCCCCGGCTATTTGAGCAGCTTGTGATAGCAGCCCAGCGGTATGGCCCGAAAGCGCCTGCACGCCCGCCATCGCCATCATCGCCATCGGCCCCGTGCCACCGACGACCGTATTCACAGAACCACCGATCTCGTGTTTCTGGTTGCCGGA
>NZ_JAFLMZ010000015.1:0-30682 GCF_017313365.1 Agrobacterium sp. OT33
ATCGAAGACGTGTTCTCGATCTCGGGCCGTGGTACGGTTGTGACGGGTCGCGTTGAGCGCGGTATCGTCAAGGTTGGTGAAGAAGTCGAAATCGTCGGCATTCGTCCGACCTCGAAGACGACGGTTACCGGCGTTGAAATGTTCCGCAAGCTGCTCGACCAGGGCCAGGCCGGCGACAACATCGGTGCACTGGTTCGCGGTGTTAACCGTGACGGCGTCGAGCGTGGCCAGATCCTGTGCAAGCCGGGTTCTGTCAAGCCGCACAAGAAGTTCAAGGCCGAAGCCTACATCCTGACGAAGGAAGAAGGCGGCCGTCATACGCCGTTCTTCACGAACTACCGTCCGCAGTTCTACTTCCGCACGACGGACGTGACGGGCATCGTTACGCTTCCGGAAGGCACGGAAATGGTTATGCCTGGCGACAACGTCACCGTTGATGTCGAGCTGATCGTTCCGATCGCGATGGAAGAAAAGCTGCGCTTCGCTATCCGCGAAGGCGGCCGTACCGTCGGCGCAGGCATCGTGGCTTCGATCGTCGAGTAATCTCGACCGTTGAAATTCTGGCTGGCGGCGGTGTGAACAACACCGCCGCCGGACTTTTAGTAAAAAGCCTGGCGGCGTTGCATTTTTAGTGCTTGAAAAATTCGGTGAAAGCGCGTAAACGCGCACTCACAATCACCGCTGGATTCGCAAGCGATTGCGGAACGCGGTGTTTTTAGCAATACAGACTACCGAAATGATTGGGGTGCGACGCGCATCTCTCTCGATTTTTGAAAATCTGCGGCGCCACGATCAATAGAAGTTCATGTGTTTCCGCGTGCGGAAACGAATAACAAAGAACAAGGACAAGACGAATGAACGGCCAGAATATCCGTATCCGCCTCAAGGCGTTCGATCACCGGATCCTCGATGCCTCTACCCGTGAAATCGTGTCGACCGCAAAGCGCACCGGCGCCAGCGTTCGCGGCCCGGTTCCGCTCCCCACCCGCATCGAAAAGTTTACCGTCAACCGCTCTCCCCACGTTGATAAGAAGAGCCGTGAACAGTTCGAAATGCGGACGCACAAGCGTCTTCTCGATATCGTTGACCCCACCCCGCAGACTGTCGATGCTCTGATGAAGCTCGACCTCGCTGCTGGCGTTGACGTGGAAATCAAGCTCTAAGACCCGGCCCGATCCATCCAAGGTGAGGGCTGAAATAACAAGGAAGGTACGTGGAGCAATCCAACGACTTCCAAACCGGAGACCGGAAACATCGTGAGATGTCGAAGGGCACTCCTTAACAAAGGCCAGAGAGGGTTTTCCCTTCAAGGCTCGCAAGAGGATGAACCAATGCGTTCAGGTGTGATTGCACAGAAAGTGGGTATGACACGCGTCTATAACGACGCAGGTGAACATATCCCCGTAACAGTATTGCGACTGGATAACGTACAAGTCGTTGCCCAGCGCACGGAAGACAAGAATGGTTACACCGCAGTTCAGCTCGGTGCCGGCCAGTCCAAGGTCAAGAACACGACGAAGGCGCTTCGCGGTCATTTTGCCGCTGCCAATGTCGAACCGAAAGCCAAGCTCGTCGAGTTCCGGGTTTCCCCCGAGAACCTGATCGACATCGGTGCAACACTGACCGCAAATCATTTTCAGACCGGCCAGCTGGTCGACGTCACCGGAACCACGATCGGTAAGGGTTTCGCCGGTGCTATGAAGCGTCACAACTTCGGTGGTGGCCGCGCTTCGCACGGTAACTCGATCTCGCACCGTGCACACGGTTCGACCGGTTCCAACCAGGATCCGGGTCGCGTCTGGAAGGGCAAGCGCATGGCTGGTCATATGGGCCAGACCCGCGTTACGACCCAGAACCTCGAAGTCGTTTCGACTGATGAAGACCGTGGCCTCATCCTCGTGAAGGGTGCAGTTCCCGGCTCGAAGGGTTCCTGGATCATCGTCCGCGACGCCGTCAAGTCGGCTGCGAAGTAAGGGAGCCTTATCATGGAATTGAACGTCAAGACCCTCGAGGGAAAAGACGCCGGCAAGGTTTCTCTGTCGGATGAGATCTTCGGCCTCGACCCCCGCCAGGACATCCTGGCCCGCATGGTTCGCTGGCAGCTTGCAAAGAAGCAGCAGGGAACCCACAAGTCCAAGAACCGGTCGGAAGTTTCCCGCACCGGCGCGAAGATGTACAAGCAGAAGGGTACGGGCCGCGCTCGTCACCATTCGGCTCGCGCACCGCAGTTCCGCGGCGGCGGCAAGGCCCACGGCCCGGTCGTTCGCAGCCATGCACACGACCTTCCCAAGAAGGTTCGCGCGCTGGCCCTGCGTCACGCCCTGTCTGCAAAGCTGAAGGCTGAAGAACTGATCATCGTCGATCAGCTCGTCGCGTCCGAAGCAAAGACCAAGGCTCTGCTGGGCAGCTTCGCTTCGCTTGGCCTGACCAACGCTCTCGTTATCGGCGGCGCTGAACTTGATGGCAACTTCAAGCTCGCTGCTCAGAACATCCCGAACGTGGACGTTCTGCCGGTTCAGGGCATCAATGTTTACGACATCCTGCGCCGTGGCAAGCTGGTGCTTTCCAAGGCTGCTGTAGAGGCTCTGGAGGAGCGGTTCAAATGACGGATCTTCGCCACTACGATGTGATCGTATCTCCTTCGATCACGGAAAAGTCGACGCTGGTATCCGAACAGAACCAGGTCGTATTCAACGTCGCCAAGAATGCTTCCAAGCCTGAAATCAAGGCTGCCGTGGAAGCTCTCTTCGGCGTCAAAGTCACGGCTGTGAACACGCTTATCCGCAAGGGTAAGACCCGTCGTTTCCGTGGGTTCGCCGGTAAGCTGAAGGACGTCAAGAAAGCCGTCGTCACGCTCGCCGAAGGTCAATCCATCGACGTGTCCACCGGACTCTAAAGGTTAGGCCCAAGCGGGCAAAGACCCAAAAGGGAACAAGAAAATGGCATTGAAAAGTTTCAATCCGACCACGCCGAGCCAGCGCCAGCTGGTTATCGTGGACCGCGCTTCGCTCTACAAGGGCAAGCCGGTAAAGGCTCTCACCCAGGGCCTCAGCTCCAAGGGTGGCCGTAACAACCAGGGCCGGATCACCGTCCGTTTCCAGGGTGGCGGTCACAAGCGGACCTACCGTCTGGTTGACTTCAAGCGTCGCAAGTTCGACGTGGAAGGCACCGTTGAGCGTCTGGAATACGACCCCAACCGCACCGCGTTCATCGCGCTGGTTACGTATACCGACGGCGAACAGGCTTACATTCTCGCGCCACAGCGTCTCGCTGCCGGTGACAAGGTGATCGCCTCCGACAAGGCAGTGGACGTGAAGCCCGGCAACACCATGCCGCTTCAGTACATTCCGGTCGGTTCGATCATCCACAACGTCGAGATGAAGCCGGGCAAGGGCGGTCAGATCGCTCGCTCCGCCGGTACGTATGTCCAGCTCGTCGGCCGCGATGCCGGCATGGCCATCCTGCGTCTCAACTCGGGCGAACAGCGTCTGGTGCACGGCTCCTGCCTCGCATCGATCGGCGCTGTTTCGAACTCGGACCACGCCAACATCAACGACGGCAAGGCCGGTCGTTCCCGTTGGCGCGGCAAGCGTCCGCACGTTCGCGGCGTCGTCATGAACCCGGTCGACCACCCGCACGGTGGTGGTGAAGGTCGCACGTCGGGTGGTCGTCACCCGGTTACTCCGTGGGGCAAGCCCACGAAGGGCAAGCGCACCCGTTCGAACAAGTCGACCGACAAGTTCATCATGCGCTCGCGCCATCAGCGTAAGAAGTAAGAGAGGTAGTCACTAATGGCTCGTTCAGTATGGAAAGGTCCGTTTGTTGACGGCTATCTTCTCACCAAGGCTGAGAAGGTGCGCGAGAGCGGACGTAACGAAGTAATCAAGATCTGGAGCCGTCGCTCCACGATCCTGCCGCAGTTCGTTGGTCTGACCTTCGGCGTCTACAACGGCAGCAAGCATGTGCCCGTCTCGGTCAACGAAGACATGGTCGGACACAAGTTCGGTGAATTCTCTCCGACCCGTACCTATTACGGTCACGGCGCGGACAAGAAGGCAAAGAGGAAGTAATCATGGCGAAGGCTAAGACCGAACGCCGGCTGAAGGACAACGAGGCTCAGGCCGTTGCCCGTACGCTCCGCGTCAGCCCCCAGAAACTGAACCTGGTTGCCGCTCTTATCCGTGGCAAGAAGGTTGATCGCGCTCTCGCCGAGCTCGAATTCTCCCGCAAGCGCATTGCAGGCACCGTCAAGAAGACGCTTGAATCTGCAATTGCCAATGCGGAAAACAACCATGACCTCGACGTCGACGCTCTCGTCGTCGCCGAGGCCTATGTTGGCAAGTCCATCACCATGAAGCGTTTCCACGCTCGTGGCCGTGGTCGTGCTTCCCGCATCGAAAAGCCGTTCTCTCACCTCACGATCGTTGTTCGTGAAGTCGAGGAAAAAGGGGAGGCCGCATAATGGGTCAGAAAATCAATCCGATCGGCTTCCGCCTCGGCATCAACCGTACCTGGGACAGCCGCTGGTACGCTGACACCGCAGAATACGGCAAGCTTCTGCATGAAGACCTCAAGATCCGGGCTTACCTGATCAAGGAACTCAAGCAGGCCGGCATCGCCAAGGTCGTCATCGAGCGTCCGCACAAGAAGTGCCGCGTCACGATCCACTCGGCTCGTCCGGGTCTGATCATCGGCAAGAAGGGTGCAGACATCGAGAAGCTCCGCAAGAAGCTTTCCGAAATGACCAACTCCGAAACGCACCTCAACATCGTTGAAGTGCGCAAGCCGGAAATCGACGCGACGCTGGTTGCCCAGTCGATCGCTCAGCAGCTCGAGCGCCGCGTGGCTTTCCGCCGTGCGATGAAGCGTGCTGTTCAGTCCGCAATGCGTCTTGGCGCCGAAGGCATCAAGATCACCTGCGGCGGCCGTCTCGGCGGTGCAGAAATCGCTCGTACCGAATGGTACCGCGAAGGTCGCGTTCCGTTGCACACGCTGCGTGCGGACATCGACTACGGCACGGCTGAAGCTGAAACCGCATTCGGCATTTGCGGCATCAAGGTCTGGATCTTCAAGGGCGAAATCCTTGAGCACGATCCGATGGCTTCTGAGCGTCGCGGTCTCGAAGGCGACGCACAGGGCCCTGCAAGCCGTGAGCGTGGCGATCGTGGCGATCGTCGTCGCGAAAACGCTTGATTGACGCTGGCGAAAGATAAGCTCGGAGAAGTAAGAAAATGTTGCAGCCAAAGCGTACTAAGTACCGTAAGCAGTTCAAGGGACGCATCAAGGGCGTCGCCAAGGGCGGCTTTGACCTGGCATTCGGTGAATTCGGCTTGAAGTCGCAGGAACCGAACCGCGTGAATGCACGCGAGATCGAAGCGGCCCGCCGCGCGATCACGCGTTACATGAAGCGCGCAGGTCGTGTGTGGATCCGCGTATTCCCCGACGTTCCGGTAACGGCCAAGCCGACCGAAGTTCGTATGGGTAAGGGCAAGGGTTCGGTCGATTACTGGGCATGCAAGGTCAAGCCCGGTCGTATGATGTTCGAGATCGACGGTGTTACCGAGGAGATCGCCCGTGAGGCGCTTCGTCTCGGCGCTGCCAAGCTCTCGGTCAAGACGCGCTTCGTACAGCGCATCGCAGAGTAAGGAGCAAGGCACATGAAAGCCGATGAAGTTCGCGGCCTCAGCGCCGACCAGCTCAAGGACAAGCTCGCCGATCTGAAGAAGGAGCAGTTCAACCTGCGCTTCCAGAAGGCAACTGGCCAGCTGGAGAAGTCCTCGCGCATCAACGAAGTCCGCAAGGATATCGCCCGCGTTAAAACCATTGCCCGCCAGAAGGCGGCAGAAGCCAAGGCCTAAGGAAGAATAATATGCCGAAACGCATTCTGCAGGGCGTCGTAGTGTCCGACAAGAACGAGAAGACTGTCGTGGTCCGGGTTGAGCGCCGATTCGCTCACCCGCTGCTTCAGAAGACCGTTCGTCGTTCGAAGAAGTACAAGGCACACGACGAAAACAATCAGTATAAGGTCGGCGATGTCGTTTCCATCGAGGAATGCGCACCGATCTCCAAGGACAAGCGCTGGACGGTCGTTTCCGCCCAGGCTTAATTTCATCAGAATCGCGCCTTGTGTCTTGCACTTGGCGCGAATTCCTGTATGAAGCAGCGCAAGGACGCTCGTGACCCGAGCGTCTTTTGCTTTGATGCGCACGGAAGGTCCTTCGGGAAACCACCCTGTCACGACATTTCCGCGCAAAAAAAGAGATATTCATAAGCTGGGGCAGGGGGCTCGCTCGGGAGAGTTTGCCCAACCGTTCCGGTAACAACAAGAAGGCGACCTGACATGATTCAGATGCAAACAAACCTCGACGTGGCGGATAATTCCGGCGCACGTCGTGTCATGTGCATCAAGGTGCTGGGCGGCTCGAAGCGCAAATATGCTTCTGTTGGCGACATTATTGTCGTTTCCATCAAGGAAGCTATTCCGCGCGGCCGCGTCAAGAAGGGCGACGTGATGAAGGCGGTTGTCGTGCGCACCGCCAAGGACATCCGCCGCGCTGACGGCAGCGTCATCCGTTTCGATAACAACGCAGCCGTTCTTATCGACAACAAGAAAGAGCCCATCGGCACCCGTATCTTCGGACCGGTTCCGCGCGAGCTTCGCGCCAAGAACCACATGAAGATCATCTCGCTGGCTCCGGAAGTACTGTAAGGAGCGAATGCGATGCAGAAGATTCGTAAAGGCGACAAGGTTGTCGTATTGACCGGTAAGGACAAGGGCCGTACCGGCGAAGTAATCCAGGTTTTGCCGAAGGAAGACCGGGCCGTTGTGCGTGGCGTCAACATGGTGAAGCGTCACCAGCGCCAGACCCAGGCCCAGGAAGCCGGCATCATCAACAAGGAAGCATCCTTGCACATCTCCAACATCGCCATCGTCGACAAGGATGGCAAGCCGACCCGCGTTGGCTTCTCGGTTGTGGATGGCAAGAAGGTCCGTGTGGCCAAGCGTTCGGGAGAAGTGATCGATGGCTGATAAGTACGAGCCGCGTCTCAAGACGGAATACGTTTCCCGTATCCGTGGCGCCATGCAGGAGAAGTTCTCCTACGCAAACGTCATGATGATCCCGAAGCTTGAAAAGATCGTGATCAACATGGGCGTTGGCGAAGCAACTGCCGACTCCAAGAAGCCCACGATTGCTGCCGGTGACCTGGCTGCGATTGCCGGCCAGAAGCCGGTCGTTACCCGCGCTCGCAACTCGATCGCTGGTTTCAAGGTTCGCGAAGGCATGCCGATCGGTGCGAAGGTTACCCTTCGTGGCGCCCGCATGTACGAATTCCTTGATCGTCTGGTCAACATCGCGCTTCCGCGCGTTCGCGACTTCCGGGGCCTGAACCCGAAGAGCTTTGACGGCCGTGGCAACTTCGCCATGGGCATCAAGGAACACATTGTGTTCCCTGAGATCAACTACGATAAGGTTGATCAGATGTGGGGCATGGACATCATCGTTTGCACGACGGCGACGTCGGACGACGAAGCTCGGGCTCTGCTGACAGAGTTCAACTTCCCGTTCCGTCACTAACCGTAACGACGAGCGTAGAAAAGGAACTCCGATATGGCGAAAACAAGCGCAGTTGAAAAGAACAAGCGCCGCCGCAAGTCGGTCGCCCAGCAGGCCGCCAAGCGCGCCGCACTGAAGGCGATCGTGATGAACCAGTCCCTTCCGATCGAAGACCGGTTCAAGGCCACCCTGAAGCTCGCTTCGCTGCCGCGTGACGGCTCGAAGACGCGTATCCGCAACCGCTGCGAAGTAACGGGCCGTCCGCGCGCGTTCTATCGCAAGCTCAAGATGTCGCGTATCGCGCTTCGTGAGCTGGGCAATTCCGGCAAGGTGCCGGGCATTGTCAAGTCGAGCTGGTAAGGAGACGGGCACATGACCATGACTGATCCTTTGGGTGATATGCTCACCCGCATCCGCAATGGTGCTGCTCGCCGTAAGTCTTCGGTAAGCACGCCGGCTTCCAGCCTCCGCGCACGCGTTCTCGACGTGCTGCAGGCTGAAGGCTACATTCGCGGTTATTCCAAGGTCGATTTCGAAAACGGCAAGTCCGAATTCACCATCGAGCTGAAGTACTACGAAGGCGCGTCCGTGATCCGTGAGATCGGCCGCGTTTCCAAGCCGGGCCGCCGGGTTTATGTCTCGGTAAAGTCCATTCCGCAGGTCGCGAACGGCCTCGGCATCACCATCCTTTCGACCCCGAAGGGCGTGATGGCCGATCACCAGGCTCGCGAACAGAACGTTGGTGGCGAGGTTCTTTGCTCGGTCTTCTAAGACCCGAGCAGGATCTCCATAACGAACAGACAGGATTGAATAATGTCTCGTATCGGTAAAAAGCCCGTTCCGGTTCCCGCAGGTGTGACGGCCAATGTCGACGGCCAGAAGGTCACTGCGAAGGGCCCGAAGGGTGAACTGTTTTTCGTCGCTAACGACGACATTCAGCTGAAGCTCGAAGATAACGGCGTTTCCGTAACGCCGGCTAACGGCACCAAGGAAGCTCGTTCGAAGTGGGGCATGTCCCGCACGATGATCGAGAACATCTTCAAGGGTGTTAAGGACGGCTATGAGCGCAAGCTCGAAATCAACGGCGTCGGTTACCGTGCCGCCATGCAGGGCAAGAACCTGCAGCTGGCTCTCGGCTTTTCCCACGACGTGGTTTATGAGCCGCCGGTCGGCATCACCATTGCCGTTCCGAAGCCGACGGAAATCATCGTTTCCGGCATCAACAAGCAGCAGGTTGGCCAGGTAGCCGCGGAAATCCGCGAATACCGCGGTCCCGAGCCCTACAAGGGCAAGGGCGTGAAGTACGCTGAAGAGCGTATTGTCCGCAAAGAAGGCAAGAAGAAGTAAGGATCACGCGAAATGGCTAGCAGGAAAGAAGCACTTGCACGTCGCGCGAGCCGTGTGCGCCGCCAGATCAAGGCGGTTGCCAACGGCCGCCCGCGCCTGTCGGTTCATCGCTCGTCGAAGAACATCTACGCCCAGATCATCGATGACGTTGCTGGCAAGACGCTTGCGTCTGCCTCCACGCTCGAAGCCGATCTGCGCGGCTCGCTCAAGACTGGCGCCGACGTTGCAGCAGCAGCTGTTGTCGGCAAGCTGGTTGCCGAGCGTGGCGTCAAGGCTGGCGTCAAGGATGTCGTATTCGATCGTGGCGCGTTCATCTATCACGGCCGCGTCAAGGCCCTGGCAGACGCTGCCCGCGAAGGCGGTCTGAACTTCTGATCTTTTTCCGCCCGGGCAACGACCCGGGCGGAATTTCACCGGACCATGCGGATCTCTTCATCGAGGCCGCTGGTCTTTTCGTTTGCCGTTCCACCCGCAAAAGAAAAAGGACAAGGACAATGGCACAGGATAAAAGAGGTTCTCGCGAAGATCGCCAGAACCGCGAAGAGCGCGATAGCGAATTCGTCGACAAGCTGGTCGCGATCAACCGCGTTGCAAAGGTTGTTAAGGGCGGCCGTCGTTTCGGTTTCGCCGCTCTCGTCGTCGTTGGCGACCAGAAGGGCCGCGTTGGCTTCGGTCACGGCAAGGCTCGTGAAGTTCCGGAAGCGATCCGCAAGGCAACTGAAAGCGCAAAGCGCGATCTGATCTTCGTTCCGCTGCGCGATGGCCGCACGCTGCACCACGACGTCAATGGCCGTCACGGCGCAGGCAAGGTTCTGCTGCGTTCGGCCAAGGCCGGTACCGGTATCATCGCCGGTGGTCCGATGCGCGCCGTTTTCGAAACGCTCGGCGTTCATGACGTCGTTGCCAAGTCGACCGGTTCCTCGAACCCGTACAACATGGTTCGCGCCACGTTCGACGCTCTGAAGCATCAGGTTCATCCGAAGGACATCGCTGCACAGCGCGGTCTGAAGTTTGCGACCCTTCAGGCTCGTCGTGCCGCTTCCGGCAACGCTTCTGAAGAATAAGGAGCTGGATCATGGCCAAGAAGACTACTGAAGCCAAGAAGACTGTTACGGTCGAGCAGATCGGCAGCCCCATTCGCCGCCCGGCAATCCAGCGTCAGACGCTGGTCGGTCTGGGTCTCAACAAGATGCATCGTCAGCGCACCCTGGAAGACACTCCGGCGGTTCGCGGCATGATCCGTGCGGTCCAGCATCTCGTTCGCGTCGTTGACGAGAAGTGAGACGGAGTAACCTATCATGAAACTCAATGAAATCAGAGACAACGAAGGCGCCTCCAAGGACCGTATCCGCGTTGGTCGCGGTATCGGTTCCGGCAAGGGCAAGACCGGTGGTCGCGGTGTGAAGGGTCAGAAGGCTCGTTCGGGCGTCGCCATCAACGGCTTCGAAGGCGGTCAGATGCCCATCTACCGTCGTCTGCCGAAGCGCGGTTTCAACAACATCTTCGCTTCCGAATATGTTGTCGTATCGCTCGGCCGCATTCAGACCGCCATCGACGCCAAGAAGCTTGACGCTTCCGCAACGATCGATGCCGCTGCCCTCAAGGCTGCCGGCGTTATCCGCCGCGCCAAGGACGGCGTACGCATTCTCGCCGACGGCGAGCTGAAGGCAAAGGTCGCTTTCGAAGTTGCCGGTGCTTCCAAGCCCGCAATCGAAAAGATCGAAAAGGCTGGCGGCTCGATCAAGCTTCTCGCAGTTGCAGCAGAAGCCTCCGAGTAATATATAGACTTCAGACGCCCGGGGCTCGTCGCTCCGGGCGTTTGCGCTCCCTGGCCACTGGTGCTTTCGACCTAAATCGATTTATAGAGCATCAGGGCAATCTCTTCGCGGTGTGCTTCCAAGGCCCCGCTTGCGGCAGAAAGTGCTGCAGGGAGAGCCTCACAGTTCTTGAACTTCCGTAGGGGAGGGGATAGGACATAAAAAACAGGGTGAGGCATGATGGCGGCTCAGAGCCGCATTTGTCCGAAGCCCGGTTTTGACCAGTATCTTTTAGACCTTTCCGCATCGGCCGGTTGCGCTGGCTGGCAAGGGTCATTCGGAGAAATTTATGGCTTCAGCAGCGGAACAACTGGCTTCGAACCTGAATTTTTCGACCTTCGCTAAGGCGGAGGATCTGAAAAAGCGTCTCTGGTTTACTCTTGCCGCACTTCTCGTCTACCGTCTCGGCACCCATATTCCGCTTCCGGGCCTGAACCCCGAAGCCTATGCGCAGGCCTTCCAGGGCCAGGCCAACGGTATTCTCGGTCTTTTCAACATGTTTGCGGGTGGCGCCGTCGAGCGCATGGCGATCTTCGCGCTCGGCATCATGCCTTACATCTCCGCTTCGATCATCGTGCAGCTCATGACCTCGGTCGTGCCCTCGCTCGAAGCGTTGAAGAAGGAAGGCGAAGCCGGACGCAAGATCATCAATCAGTACACCCGTTACGGCACGGTGCTGCTCGGCACGCTGCAGGCCTATGGCATTGCGGTCGGCCTTGAAAGCGGCAACGGTCTCGTGGTCGATCCGGGCTGGTTCTTCCGCATCTCCACGGTCATCACGCTGCTCGGCGGCACGATGTTCCTGATGTGGCTCGGCGAGCAGATCACCTCGCGTGGTATCGGCAACGGTATTTCACTGATCATCTTCGCTGGTATTGCCGCGGGCCTGCCCAAGGCGCTGGCCGGCACGCTGGAACTCGGCCGCACCGGCGCGCTTTCGACGCCGCTCATCCTGACGGTTGTCGTGGTCGCCATCGGCGTCATCGCGCTCATCGTCTTCGTGGAGCGCGCCCAACGCCGCCTGTTGATCCAATATCCGAAGCGACAGGTCGGCAACCGGATGTTCCAGGGCGATACCTCGCATCTGCCGCTGAAGCTCAACACGGCCGGCGTCATTCCCGCGATCTTCGCATCGTCGCTGCTGCTCCTGCCGGCAACGGCTGCGGGTTTTGCCGGCAACACCAACCTGCCGGCCTGGGCGACATCAATCATAGCGTCGCTGCAGCACGGACAGCCGCTGTTCATGGCGCTCTACGGTCTGCTGATCGCGTTCTTCGCGTTTTTCTACACGGCTATCGTCTTCAATCCGAAGGACACGGCCGATAACCTCAAGAAGCATGGCGGCTTCATTCCGGGCATCCGTCCGGGCGAACGCACCGCGGAGTACATCGATTACGTCCTGACCCGTATCACGGTTGTCGGCGCGATTTATCTGGTCTTCGTGTGTATCCTTCCTGAGACACTTATCGCACGCACGGGCATTCCATTAGCCCTTGGTGGTACTTCGCTTTTGATCGTTGTCAGTGTAACTCTTGACACGGTTGCGCAGATTCAGGGTCACCTGATTGCGCAGCAATATGAAGGGCTGATCAAGAAGTCGAAGCTGCGTGGAGGAAAGAGGGGACGATGAGACTGATATTTTTGGGTCCGCCGGGTGCGGGCAAGGGAACCCAGGCCAAGCGGCTGACGGACAAGTACGGGATCCCGCAGCTTTCCACCGGTGACATGCTGCGCGCTGCGGTCAGCGCGGGCACCGAAATCGGCAAGCGCGCCAAGGCCGTCATGGACGCCGGCGGGCTGGTTTCCGACGATATCGTCAATCAGATCGTTTCCGAGCGTATCGAAGCACCGGACTGTGCCAAGGGCTTTATTCTGGACGGCTATCCGCGCACCGTTCCGCAGGCGAAGGCGCTTGCAGAGAACATGCGCAAGAAGAATCTGGTCCTTGATGCCGTCATTGAACTGAAGGTGGACGAGGAGGCGTTGATTCGCCGAATCGAAAACCGCGTGGCGGAAACCGTCGCCGCCGGCGGCACTGTCCGTTCTGACGATAATCCGGAAGCTTTCCGCAAACGCCTCACGGAATATCGCGAAAAGACCGCTCCGCTGTCCAGCTATTACAGCGAGCAGGGCGAGCTTGTAACGCTTGACGGCATGGCGGATGTCGATGCCGTGACCGAGGCGATCGAGCGCGTTCTCGAGAAAGCCTCCGCCTGATCGACGGAGCGGATGGGCGAGGGCTGTTGCGTTCTTGCCCGTATCCCGCTTTGGCATGGCGGCAGATCCTCTGGATCACAAAAGAATCTTGGCGGAGCCGGTTGCTTTTTTGCGCTGATTCCGTTAAACACCGCGCCAACTCGCGACATCCCAAGCGACTGGCGCGGATTTCCCTGAGGGATGGGAAATCCGGGTTCGGTCGTTTTGACTTGTCACGGACACCAATTTGAACTGGCGGTCTTGTCGGCCGCTCGAATGGAATCACCACTTGCCGGATGGCAACTGGAACCAAGGAGAAGAGACGTGGCACGTATCGCTGGCGTCAATATCCCGACTGCGAAGCGCGTTGTTATTGCGCTGACCTACATTCACGGGATCGGTCCGAAATTCGCGCAGGAAATCATGGACAAGGTCGGCCTGCCGGCTGACAAGCGCGTTCATCAGCTGACGGATGCTGAAGTTCTTCAGATCCGCGAAGCCATCGACCGCGACTACCAGGTCGAAGGCGACCTGCGTCGTGAGACGTCGATGAACATCAAGCGTCTGATGGACCTCGGCTGCTACCGCGGCCTGCGTCACCGTCGTGGCCTTCCGGTCCGCGGTCAGCGCACGCACACCAACGCTCGCACCCGCAAGGGTCCGGCGAAGGCTATCGCTGGTAAGAAGAAGTAATTTTCCGGTTCTCCGGGAAGGGGAGGCTGGTGCAGTCCGCGCCAGCCTTTCTGAGTTTGGCGTGAGGCTCCAGTGGGGCTGATCGCCGGTGTAGCCGCTGGTGTTACGGCGGTGAAGAGATCAATGAAAGGTATAAAATGGCCAAGGAAGCCGCACGCGTCCGTCGTCGCGAACGCAAAAACATCACGTCGGGCGTCGCGCACGTCAACTCGACCTTCAACAACACGATGATCACCATCACCGACGCACAGGGCAACGCCATTGCCTGGTCGTCTGCTGGTGCCAAGGGCTTCAAGGGTTCGCGCAAGTCGACCCCGTTCGCTGCCCAGATCGCAGCTGAAGATTGCGCGAAGAAGGCTCAGGAACACGGCATGAAGTCGCTTGAAGTTGAAGTTTGCGGTCCGGGTTCCGGCCGTGAATCGGCACTTCGCGCCCTGCAGGCCGCCGGTTTCATGATCACTTCCATTCGCGACGTGACGCCGATCCCGCACAACGGTTGCCGTCCGCGCAAGAAGCGCCGCGTCTGACGCGACCGTGGTTCGGAAATTCCGCCTTTCCTTCGGTCTGGCGGAATTTTCGCGTATCTGGCGTGTGCGCGTCGATTTCGATCGGCGGACTTGCGCTCAAGAACCCACTGATGAACCGCTGAATTAGGTTCCTCTCGGTGTTTTCATGCTCGGTCCGTCACGATTGGATGGTGGCGGCGAACGGAAGGTTTAAAGATGATTCAGAAGAACTGGCAGGAACTTATCAAGCCGAACAAGGTCGAGTTCACCTCGTCCAGCCGCACCAAGGCAACGCTGGTTGCCGAGCCGCTGGAGCGTGGTTTCGGTCTTACCCTCGGCAACGCGCTGCGTCGCGTTCTGTTGTCTTCTCTGCGTGGCGCCGCTGTAACGGCCGTGCAGATCGACGGTGTCCTGCACGAATTCTCCTCCATCCCCGGCGTTCGGGAAGATGTGACGGATATCGTGCTCAACATCAAGGAAATCGCCATCAAGATGGACGGCGATGATTCCAAGCGCATGGTCGTGCGCAAGCAGGGCCCGGGTGCCGTAACCGCTGGTGACATCCAGACGGTTGGCGACATCGAGATTCTGAACCCCGACCACGTGATCTGCACGCTCGACGATGGCGCTGAAATCCGCATGGAATTCACCGTCAACAACGGCAAGGGTTACGTACCGGCTGAGCGCAACCGCGCGGAAGATGCTCCGATCGGCCTCATTCCGGTGGACAGCCTCTATTCTCCGGTCAAGAAAGTGTCCTACAAGGTGGAAAACACCCGTGAAGGTCAGGTTCTCGACTATGACAAGCTGATCATGACGATCGAGACCAACGGTTCGGTTTCCGGCGAAGATGCCGTTGCCTTCGCCGCTCGCATTCTTCAGGACCAGCTGGGCGTCTTCGTCAACTTCGACGAGCCGCAGAAGGAAGCAGAAGAAGAATCGGTTACCGAACTCGCGTTCAACCCGGCGCTTCTCAAGAAGGTCGATGAGCTCGAGCTGTCCGTTCGTTCGGCAAACTGCCTGAAGAACGACAACATCGTTTATATCGGCGACCTGATCCAGAAGACCGAGGCCGAAATGCTTCGCACGCCGAACTTCGGTCGCAAGTCGCTGAACGAAATCAAGGAAGTTCTCGCTTCCATGGGTCTGCACCTCGGCATGGAAGTGCCGGCATGGCCGCCTGAGAACATCGAAGATCTCGCAAAGCGTTACGAAGACCAGTACTAACAATCAAAAAGGCAGACCCTTTAAAGACTGCCTTTCCCCGTCAAACAGCAGATAAGTCATCTGCATGTGCCAGGAAACGGCAGGCCTTAGAGAAGGAACCTGCGAAGAAGGAGAATAGCAATGCGCCACGGTAATTCAGGCCGCAAGCTCAATAGAACCGCCAGCCACCGCAAGGCAATGTTTGCCAACATGGCTGCTTCGCTCATCACCCATGAGCAGATCGTAACCACGCTTCCGAAGGCGAAGGAAATTCGCCCGATCGTTGAGAAGCTCGTCACCCTCGGCAAGCGCGGCGACCTGCACGCTCGTCGTCAGGCGATTTCGCAGATCAAGGATCAGGACGCCGTTCGCAAGCTGTTCGACGCGATCGCAGCCCGCTACGCAAACCGCAATGGCGGCTACCTGCGTATCATGAAGGCCGGCTTCCGCCAGGGCGACAACGCGGCTCTCGCCGTTGTTGAATTCGTCGAGCGTGACGTTGACGCCAAGGGCGCAGCCGACAAGGCTCGCGTTGCCGCTGAAGCCGCTGCTGCTGAAGCCGCATAAGGTTTGACGCCGTTCAGGCGTCGTGAATTAAAAAAAAGCCGGGCGAGAAATCGCCCGGCTTTTTTGTTTGCTCATGGTCGCGCTGGCATGTTGCGAGCTATTGGCTCAATTTTTCTCTATAAATTGCGCCGCTTCTGGCTGCTCTTCGCCAAGGACGGGCTTTATTGAGCGGCCTGTCACAGTCGGCCGAAGTGCGGTCGAGCGTTGCTAAAGCCAGCTCGTTTCTTGCTTCAGCGGCGCAGTGAGCGATGACCTTACCATTGGGATCGATGATCCCTGCCGGGCCTTCGTGAGCGGTTTGAGCGGGTGTCGCACCGCTAATCCAGACACAATTGAAGCCGGCGTGGGCGCGAAGGGCGATCTGGAAAAAGCTTCTTATGCCGTAGGATGAAAACAGGACCGCATCGACATTTGCTCTTTCGTATTCCATGAATAATTCAGGGAACTGGACTTCGATGCAGGTGAGGCAGCCGAACCGATATCCATCGACGTCAAAAGTAACTGGCCGAGTTCCCGGGGTGAACCAGCCATTCAGTTCCGAGTGCGAAAGATATCGTTTGTCATATCGTTCAATCAACGCTCCGGTTTCACTGAAAATGTACTGGCTGTTATGTGGCGCATGGGGACTGGGCAGCGGGTGCGCGCAGCCGATGGCCGCGAAGATGCGACGTCGCCGGCAGGTCTCGGCAATGGTTGCGCGTTCTGCTTCGAGGGCACGCCAATCAAAAGATTTCCAGACGTCCGGGGATGCAAGCTGGGCTTTCGCGTAGCCTGAGAGCGCGCCTTCGCAAAAATTTACGAGGCGCGCGCCCTGATCTGCCGCCATCTCGATAAGGCGTCTTATCGTCTCGGCATTTTCCGCGATATCGGCCGTAACGATGCTTTGCGCAGCTGCGATCTTTATCACGATATCCTCCGAGCCTTGAGTCTATTCCGGAGTTTAGCAATTTAGTTGGAGACGTGCCGGCGGATGTTCGTGGCAGAGGACTGTGTTTTTCGCGCCCGCTTCCTCGCCATGATCGCCGGCCGTAGCAGGCGATAGCCGAGCAATACCACCATCGTGCTGATATAGAACACCGGCTCCAGTGTGATCGACTTTCGCGCCAGCACGAAATGCAGCACGCCGACGATGAGGACGAGGTAGGCGAGCTTGTGCAGCGTGTTCCAGCGGCTGCCGAGCCTGCGGATAGACCAGCGGTTGGAGGTGAGCGCCAGGGGAATGAGCATGAGCAGCCCGGCCATGCCGAGCATGATATAGGGGCGTTTCAGGATATCGCCGGCGATGGAGCCCAGCATCAGGCCTCGGTCCAGCACCAGATAGACGGTGAAATGCGCCAGCACGTAATAAAAGGCGATCAGCCCCAGCGCCCGGCGATAGGCGATGAAGTTGATGTTGAAGAGATCGCGCAGCGGTGTAACCAGCAGTCCGAGGCACAGGAAGCGCAGCGCCCAGATGCCGAGCAGGTGTTCGAAATCCTTGACCGGGTTGAAGCCGAGGCCACCGGTTGCGGCGAGATAGAAATACCAGATGCCCGGACAGAGGCCGATCACATAAAGCGACCAGACGGCCGCCGGCTGGTAACGCTTCGGCAGCGATGGAAGTGGAAGGGCAAAGGCCATGGTCAATAATTCGCCTTCAGATCCATGCCGGCATAAAGGCTCGCAACCTCATCATAGCCGTTGAACATCAGGGTAGGGCGGTTCTGCACGCCGAAGAAGCCACCTTCGCCGATACGCTGCTCCGTCGCCTGACTCCACCGTGGATGATCCACATGCGGATTAACGTTGGAATAGAAGCCATATTCGCGGGCATTGGAGTTTTTCCAGGTCGTTTCCGGCTGTTTTTCGACAAGCGAAATCCGCACGATGGATTTGATGCCCTTGAAGCCGTATTTCCACGGCACGACCAGCCGGATCGGCGCGCCATTCTGGTTCGGCAGGGTCTCGCCGTAAAGCCCGACGGCAAGGATGGTCAGCGGGTGGCGGGCCTCATCGAGGCGCAGGCCCTCGACATAAGGCCAGGAGAGAGGCTGGAACAGGCCGCTCTGGCCCGGCATTTCTTCCGGCCGCACCACGGTTTCGAAGGCCACATATTTCGCGCTGCCGAGCGGCTCCACCTTGTCGAGGAGGGCGGCGAGGGGGAAGCCGATCCATGGAATGACCATAGACCAGCCCTCGACACAGCGCATGCGATAGGTGCGCTCCTCGAGAGGATATTTCATCAGGTCTTCGATGCCGAATTCCTGCGGTTTGGAAACGAGGCCGTCCACCTTCACCGTCCATGGGGCAGGCTTGAACTTGCCGGAATTTTCCTTGGGGTCGGATTTTCCGACGCCGAATTCGTAGAAATTATTGTAGCTGGTGACGGCGTCGAGCGGGGTGAGCTTCTCATCCAGCTTGTAGGCGCTGGCTTTTGCGGAAAGCGGGGCGGCAATCGCTTCGCGGCCGGCAAGCCCGATCGCTGCCAGCCCCGCCGCCGTGCCGAGAAAGCCGCGTCGGGACAGGTAGATATTCTTCGGTGTAATTTCACTTGCCGCGATCACGGGCGGACGATAGGCGGGCATTTCAACCTCCACAAAAGCCGGGTGCATCGGCGATAAATCGATTATGATAGCCAATACGACCGCTGCACAGATATGTTTCAGTGCTCTGCGGAAAAACAGCGGCCAGACGGTGAAAATCGCGCATTTGTGATGAGGGCCCGGCCGAATGACCTGCCGGAGAATGGGCGTACCGTACCGAACCGTACTGTTTTGCCCGAAGGTGACAGTGACAGGGCTTGCGGTTTGCGCTAGAAAAACCGCAAAATAGGGCGGAAGCCGTTTTGACCGCGCTGCGGAAGACGGCCCTTCTGCCCAAGAGATCGAGGAAAACACCATGCCAGCCTATCGCTCCAGAACGACAACCCACGGCCGCAACATGGCGGGCGCGCGCGGCCTTTGGCGCGCCACCGGCATGAAGGACAGCGATTTCGGCAAGCCGATCATCGCGGTGGTCAATTCCTTCACGCAGTTCGTGCCGGGCCATGTGCATCTGAAGGATCTCGGCCAGCTGGTTGCCCGCGAAATCGAGGCGGCGGGCGGTGTTGCCAAGGAATTCAACACCATCGCGGTCGATGACGGTATCGCCATGGGCCATGACGGCATGCTCTATTCGCTGCCGTCGCGTGAGATCATCGCGGATTCGGTGGAATATATGGTCAATGCCCATTGCGCCGATGCGATGGTGTGCATTTCCAACTGCGACAAGATCACCCCCGGCATGCTGAATGCGGCGATGCGCCTCAATATTCCTGCGATCTTTGTTTCCGGTGGTCCGATGGAAGCGGGCAAGGTCGTCCTGCACGGCAAGACGGTGGCGCTTGATCTGGTCGACGCCATGGTTGCGGCTGCCGATGACAAGATTTCCGACGAGGACGTGAAGGTCATCGAACGCTCTGCCTGCCCGACCTGCGGTTCCTGTTCCGGCATGTTCACCGCCAATTCGATGAACTGTCTGACCGAGGCGCTTGGCCTGTCCTTGCCCGGCAATGGTTCGACGCTTGCCACCCATTCGGATCGCAAGCGGCTCTTCGTCGAGGCCGGCCATCTGATCGTCGATCTGGCGCGCCGTTATTACGAGCAGGAGGACGAAACCGTTCTGCCGCGCACCATCGCCAACAAGGCGGCCTTTGAAAACGCCATGTCGCTGGATATCGCCATGGGCGGCTCCACCAACACGGTGCTGCATATTCTGGCGGCAGCGCATGAGGGCGGTGTGGACTTCGGTATGGAAGACATCGACCGTCTTTCCCGTAAAGTTCCGTGCCTTTCCAAGGTCGCGCCCGCCAAGCAGGACGTGCATATGGAAGACGTTCACCGCGCCGGCGGCATCATGCGTATCCTCGGCGAGCTGGAACGCGGCGGTCTTATCAACCGCGATACCTATACCGTGCACGAGACGACGCTGGGCGATGCCATCGACCGCTGGGATATCACCCGTACCAACAGCGAGACGGTGCGTGAATTCTTCAAGGCTGCCCCCGGCGGCGTGCCGACGCAGGTGGCTTTCAGCCAGTCCTCGCGTTGGGACGATCTGGATACGGACGGCGAAAACGGCGTTATCCGCTCGGTTGAAAAGCCTTTCTCCAAGGATGGCGGTCTGGCCGTGCTTTATGGCAACATCGCGCTTGATGGCTGCATCGTGAAGACGGCGGGCGTCGATGAATCCATCCTGAAATTCACCGGCCCGGCAGTGGTTTACGAAAGCCAGGATGCGGCCGTGAAGGGCATTCTCGGCAACGAGGTCAAGGCGGGTGACGTCGTCGTCATCCGTTACGAAGGGCCGAAGGGCGGGCCGGGCATGCAGGAAATGCTCTATCCGACCAGCTATCTGAAATCCAAGGGTCTCGGCAAAGCCTGCGCGCTGATCACCGACGGCCGTTTTTCGGGTGGCACCTCGGGCCTCTCCATCGGCCACGCCTCGCCTGAGGCGGCACAGGGCGGCGCCATCGGCCTTGTGCGCCAGGGCGACCTGATCGAGATCGACATTCCGAACCGCACCATCAACCTGAAGGTCACCGATGCGGAACTGGCTTCGCGCCGGGCCGAGCAGGAAGAGCAGGGCTGGAAGCCGGAGGCACCGCGCAAGCGCAATGTCACGACGGCGTTGAAGGCCTATGCGGCCTTTGCTTCCAGTGCGGACAAGGGTGCGGTGCGGATTTTGCCGGAGTAAGGTTCGGTCCCGGTTGAGGAAGGACTCAACCGTCCCGTTGTGCGGGGCGGCTGGTGCTTGCTGACAAGGGTCAAAAAGCTCTCATCCATCATGCCCGGGCGCCTGCAAGTGATTGATTTTAAGTGATGTGGATAGATCCTCGGGACAGGCCCGAGGATCCCGCAGACTGCGACGCGAGATTTACCATCCTTCGATCAGCCGCTCTCCGAGCGGCTTTTTTTCGTCCTGAAGCTGGTGATGCGTTTCCGTTCACAAACTGATTCAATTGCCTCAGAAGATGATTCGTCATTCTTGTTCAAGTTGCTGTTTTCAAAGCGTAAATTCAAAAATACTGGTCCGCTGCATTCCGCCCGGCAGTCACATTGGAGTGATGTTCATCTGTCGGGCCTTTTCCAGAACCCCGCGATGCCTAACTTCATCAGCATGAAAAGACGAACCGCACTCGCCCTCATCGCATCCCTGCCTCTTGCCCCGCTCGCCCGCGCGCAAAGCTCCGGCAATGCCGCCCGTTTTGATCCATTGCTGAGGGATGCGGATGCGCTTTCGAGTCTCAAGGCCGTTATCGTGAGTATCGATGGTGCGGAGGTCGCCAGCCGTGCCTACCATGGCGCCAGCCTTAACGGCTCCACCAACATCAAGTCGGCGTCAAAATCGGTCATTTCGGCGCTGGTTGGCATGGCGATCGACCGGAAGATACTGTCAGGTGCCGATCAGCCGATTGCGACCATCCTGCGCAGTGATTTTCCGCCGAGTCCCGATCCGCGGCTGGAAAGGGTTACCATCGGCAACCTGCTGTCCATGCAATCCGGTCTGGAGCGCATGTCGGGGCCGAA
Source organism: Agrobacterium sp. OT33 (assembly GCF_017313365.1). NCBI lineage: Bacteria > Pseudomonadati > Pseudomonadota > Alphaproteobacteria > Hyphomicrobiales > Rhizobiaceae > Agrobacterium > Agrobacterium sp. OT33. The sequence goes on from NZ_JAFLMZ010000015.1 coordinate 21,435, forward strand.
TTACGGCCGCTGGGTTGCCAGCCGCAACTGGGTGAGAATGGCGCTGGGTTCCGGTTTTGTCGGGGAACCGGGCGGCGGCATGCTTTATTCCACCGGTTCCACCCATCTGCTTTCGGCGATCCTTACAAAAGCTTCCGGCCGTTCGACGCTGTCGCTTGCGCGTGACTGGTTCCGTCCGCTCGAAGGATTTTCCATCGGCGGCTGGGAGCGCGATCCGCAGGGCATCTATCTCGGCGGCAACCAGATGGCGATGACGGCGCGCTCATTGCTGGCCTTCGGAGAGCTGTATCGTCTGGGCGGCGTGACGCCCAGGGGCGAGCGGCTGATTTCACAGAGCTGGATCGACCAGTCCTGGCAACAGCGCACCAATTCGGTCTTCAACGGCGACGGTTACGGCTACTGCTGGTTCATCAAGGAGATGGCGGGAGAGACGGTCTATTACGCCTGGGGTTATGGCGGGCAGATGCTCTATATCGTTCCCGCAAAGCGACTCTCCGTCGTGATGACCTCTCGTGAAGACGCGCCATCGGCCAGAACCGGTTATCGTGACCAATTGCATGGCCTTACGGAAAACATCATCCGGGCCGCATAGCTTCATATGCAAATGCCGCTAGGCCGCCAGACGGCGTCTCAGCTGGAGGCCGTCGCGGAAGCTCTTTGCAAGAAGGGTGATATTTAGCGCCCCGGCGCAAAGCTCCAGCGCCTGAACGGCGTAGAAGACGCCGCCGTAATCGTCTGAGAGGGCGAAATGCCGAAGCACGAACGCGCAGGGGACGAGGATCAGCAACCCGTTCAGTGCGATGAGCGGCATACGCTTCTTCTTGGCTGCGACCAGCGGATGTTTCCATTTTGCGCCCATGCGAAAGCCGCTGAAACCCGTGATCGCGAGCGCGGGTGCAAGCACCAGGAAGCCCCATGGAATGGCGAGTTTGACGGCACGGATTGCTTCACTGGAACCGGAAATTTCGGTCAGCGCGGTGGATAACCAAAAGGCGAGTATGGTCGCCAGCGCCAGCGTGCCGGCGACGGGATGAAGGGTTCTCATCGATATAATCCTTTAGAAGATCGGGTCAGCCTTGCGGTGGATCGGCGTCCAGTCCGGCGAAAAGCTGGTTCAGGCAGTCTATGGCGTTAGGCAGTTGCTCCGCCTGCATATCCGTGGCCAAACGGCCGGCGAGTTCATTCCATTGCTGCATGGTGGCGGCATAGGCGTTCTCGCCCTTTTCGGTAAGGCGGATGAGTTTGGCCCGCTTGTGGTGCGGATTGTTTTCGAAGCAAACGATGTCCTGTCGTTCCATCTCATCGATGAGGCGTTGTACACCCTGACGGGTCTGGCCCATGTTCCGTGCGATCTGCGCCACGGTCAAAGGCTGGCCGGCAAGCACCACCGCTCCCAGAACCTGCCAGCGTGCGCTGGACAGGCCGAAGGGGGCAGAGAGCGCGTCGCCTGCGGCAATCAACGCGCCATTGGTTCGAAAGATGGCGACCGCCAGAGCGGAAAGTGTGTGTGCGTTATCCGTTTTCATGACAATACATTGTCATATTGACAATATGTTGTCAATATCGAATTCCCGCTACAACGGCCGTGAGATGCTCTGGAAGGCCTCTCCGAGGCGCTTCATGCGCTCCTCGTAGGCGCTGGTAAGGCAGGCGACATCCGCCGCGCATTCCTGGCGTTTCTTCAGCCATTGGCTCTGCTCGTCGCGCAGCGTGTCGCGGGCGCCCATGGCCATCAATTGGGTGAGGATGTCGAAGGTGGTGGCCATCTTCACATCCTGATCGTTCAGAGTGCGGTTGTCGCAGATCGCCTTCTCGTCGGCGGCCAGATCGGACTTCGTGCAATCGAAGCTGGCAGCGCCAGCGGATGAGCCGAGAGTGGAGGAAACGAGGAGGATGCCGCAGGCGAGAAAAGTCTGTTTCAGATGCATGTGTCGTCTCTTTCAAGGACAGTCGATGCGGATGAAACCAAAAAGGGGCCTTGCTGGTTCCAGCTTCCGGAACCGGCCCGAACAGGGAAAAGGCCGGCCATCATCTTGCCGCTCTTTGCTTTACAGGCTTTGGCGTTATAACTCCATCATACTGATGACGATGAGGAATCACATGCGAAGCGTGTTGAAGTATCTGTCCACCGGCTTTCTCGCCGCGCTCGTTCTCCTGCCCGTGGGTGCCGCGGCGCAGGACAACAGGGCCGTGCCATCGAGCCACACGGAAATGCAGCTTTCCTTCGCGCCGCTGGTCAAGCGCACCGCAGGCGCGGTGGTGAACGTCTATGCCGAACGCGTGGTGCAGCGGCGCCTTTCGCCTTTTGCCGGCGATCCTTTCTTCGAGCAGTTCTTCGGCCAGCAGATGCCGAACCGCACGGAAAAACAGTCGTCGCTCGGCTCGGGCGTGATCGTGACCGCCGGCGGTCTCGTGGTGACCAATAATCACGTCATCGACGGGGCTGATGACATCAAGGTGGCGCTGGCGGACGGGCGTGAGTTCTCCTCCAAGGTGCTGCTGAAGGATGACCGGGTCGATCTCGCCATTCTGCAGATCGATGCGAAGGAGCAGTTCCCGGTGCTGTCGCTTGGCAATTCCGATGCGATTGAGGTCGGCGATCTGGTGCTGGCCATCGGCAACCCGTTCGGTGTCGGCCAGACGGTGACCAGCGGCATCGTCTCGGGCCTGGCGCGCAACCAGGTGACGCAGGGCGATTTCGGTTTCTTCATCCAGACCGACGCTTCCATCAATCCCGGCAATTCCGGCGGCGCGTTGATGAACATGGCGGGTGAACTGATCGGCATCAATACCGCCATCTTCTCCAAGGGCGGCGGTTCGAACGGTATCGGTTTTGCCATTCCCGCCAATCTGGTCCGGGTTTTCGTCGCCGCCGCCGAGCGGGGGGACGCAAGTTTCCAGCGGCCCTATATTGGCGCGACTTTCGATCCGGTAACCTCGGATGTCGCTGAAGCGCTTGGCCTGCACCGCGCCCGCGGTGCGCTGGTGGTCAGCGTCGTCAAGGACGGTCCGGCCGAGAAGGCGGGTATCGAGCCGGGGCAGGTCGTCACCGCCGTCAACGGTTTCGAGGTGGAACATCCGGATGCTCTTGGTTATCGCCTGACGACGGCCGGTATCGGCAAGTCAGCCGAACTGACAGTCATGGACAAGGGCAAGGAGAAGAAGCTGACCATTGCGCTCGATACCGCGCCGGAAACCGCGCCGCGCGATGAACGCCTGATCGAGGGCCGCAATCCCTTCGCCGGCGCGACCGTCGCCAATCTTTCGCCGAAGCTTGCCGACGAATTGCGCATGTCGTCGCAGGTGACCGGCGTTGTCATTACCGATGTGAAACGTGGCTCGCCCGCCTATCGTGTCGGCTTTCTGCCCAAGGATGTGATCCTGTCGCTGAATGGCGCGGATATCGCCTCCACGGCTGCTGTCGAGAAGGCGCTGGATGACAATCCCGGCTTCTGGCGCGTGGAAATCCTGCGTGACGGCCAGCGCATCCGGCAGTTCCTGCGATGAGCGACGACCTCTTTGCCCCGCAAGTGCCCGTGGAGGTCGCCAACCGGCGGCCTCTTGCCGATCGTCTGCGTCCAAAGACGCTGGCGGAGGTGAGCGGGCAGCCGCATCTGACGGGCGAAGAGGGCGTTCTGCGCCGCATGATCGAGAGCGGCTCCCTGGGATCGATGATCTTCTGGGGTCCGCCCGGAACCGGCAAGACCACGGTTGCCCGCCTGCTTTCCGGCGAGGCGGGGCTTGCCTTCGAGCAGATTTCGGCGATCTTTTCCGGCGTCGCCGATCTCAAGAAAGTATTCGAGGCAGCGCGCGCCCGCCGGATGAATGGCCGGCAGACGCTGCTTTTCGTAGACGAGATACACCGTTTCAACCGCGCCCAGCAGGACAGTTTCCTGCCGGTGATGGAGGACGGCACCATCATTCTGGTCGGCGCTACTACCGAAAATCCATCCTTTGAGCTGAATGCCGCTCTTCTGTCGCGGGCGCGTGTGCTGACGTTCCGCTCGCATGACGAGGAAAGCCTGAGCGAGCTTTTAAAGCGCGCCGAGGAGGCGGAGCAGAAGGCCCTGCCGCTGACGGAAGAGGCGCGGGCCAGCCTGATCCGCATGGCCGATGGCGATGGCCGCGCCGTGCTGACGCTTGCCGAGGAGGTCTGGCGTGCGGCGCGCAAGGACGAGACTTTCGATACCGAAGGTCTGACGCGCATCGTGCAGCGGCGTGCGCCCGTCTACGACAAGAGCCAGGACGGGCACTACAATCTCATTTCCGCGCTGCATAAGTCGGTGCGCGGTTCGGACCCGGATGCGGCGCTTTATTATCTCGCCCGCATGTTCGATGCCGGCGAGGATCCGCTTTATATCGGCCGGCGGCTGGTGCGCATGGCGGTGGAGGATATCGGCCTTGCCGATCCGCAGGCGCTTGCCGTCTGCAACGCCGCCAAGGATGCCTATGACTATCTCGGTTCACCTGAAGGCGAACTCGCGCTGGCGCAGGCCTGCGTCTATCTTGCCACCGCGCCGAAATCCAACGCCGTTTATACCGCCTTCAAGGCGGCGATGCGGGCAGCCAAGGAAAACGGCTCGCTGGTGCCGCCGAAACACATCCTGAATGCGCCGACCAAGCTCATGAAGGGTGAAGGCTATGGCGACGGTTACCGTTATGACCATGACGAACCGGATGCCTTTTCAGGACAGGATTATTTCCCGGAGAAAATGGGGCGCACCACTTTTTACGATCCGCCGGACCGGGGGTTCGAACGGGAAATCCGCAAGCGTCTCGACTGGTGGGCGAAGCTGCGCCGCGAGCGTGGGGCACGCTAGGGTTTGCGTGGTCGGGGCGGGAGCCGCATTGCGTGGCGATGTTGAGAAACAGAATCAAGCCGCTGGCAAAAAGAGTCGCGAAACCGCGACAACCTCCTGTTTTTAAAGGAAATCAGGATGCCTTGCGGTGAGGTGTCGCCTGTGGTTGCGCCGGCAGCATCTTGACCGAGGATTCCGCCAGGCCGTTATGGCCTTCGGCATCGATGATGAGGTGCCAGTGCATCGTTTCGGGAATGGCGATGCGGATCGGCGATTTTTTGGCGACACCGCCGAGATATTTGAAGTCGAGCAATTCGGTGAAACGCTGGAAATTCGCGCTCGTCATCAGCCGGACATTGTTGACGGCCGACAGCGATATTTCAATGCTGGTGCCAGCCCGCAATTCCTTCAGGTCATAATGCGTATAGCGGAAATTCGGCCGTGCCATCGCGCGCCTCCCTGTATCCGTATTTTGGCAGAAGAGGATAGAACGCCAGGGTTAACGAGCTCTTTAAAACGGCACGGGGTTTGACGAATTCCACCCCGGCTGTGCCGGTTTCGGATGGTGGTTTCCAGTATTGCAGGTACTGATCGACCGCCGATCGACATGAGTGAGAATAATACTAACGTATAATATGCATATTTAATGATAATAAATTTTTCAACTTTAACCTCGGCTGGTCGAACTACATCATCGGCGTTGGGGGGAGTATGAAAAATATCACGATATCTATGCGCCTTTATGCGCTCGTCGCATTGTTTCTGGCAATATTGACCGCAGCCCTGACTTTCAGCCTGTTTGAAAGTTACCACAAGATGGAAAGCGAGCGGAAAGCGGGACTGGCGGCGATGAACGAAACCGCCGTCGCCATTCTGGAGCAATATTACCGCCTGGAGCAGGGCGGCAGTCTGAGCCGGGAGGCGGCGCAGCAGCAGGCCAAGACGACCATCGCCGCCATGCGTTATGACAATGGCAGCGGTTATTTCTGGATCAACGACATGCATCCCAAAATGGTGATGCATCCGATCAAGCCTGAAATGAACGGCACTGACCTCACCGCGAATAAGGATCCGAACGGCAAGGCGCTGTTCGTCGAATTCGTGAATACGGTGAAGGCGGGCGGCCAGGGCTTTGTCGATTATTACTGGCCGAAACCCGGCGCGCCGGAACCGGTGGAGAAGTTTTCCCATGTTGCCGGCTTTGCGCCCTGGGGCTGGATTGTCGGCACGGGGGTTTATGTCGATGACCTCGAGGCGGCTTTCTGGAACGACGCCTATTTTAATGTCGGCCTGTGCGCCTTGTCCGGCCTTCTCGTCATCGGTGTGGCCGCCGCCGTCGTGCGCGGCGTGACGCGGCCGATCGACCTGATCCGGCAGAGCATGAAGCGTATCGCGGATGGTGACGGCACGGCCGAAATCCAGTTCGCTGACCGCCGCAACGAAATCGGCGCGATTGCCAAGACGCTTTTGGTCCTGCGCGACAGCGTCAATGAGCGCAGCGCCCTGCAGGCGCGTGAGGCTGACCAGCAGCGGGCGCTGGAGGAGGCGCGACAGGGCAACGAGATGCTCCTGCGTTCCGCATCCGAGCGGCAGGCCCACGCGATGGACCGGCTGGGCCATGCGCTCGAAGCCCTTGCCAATGGCGATCTGACCGTGTCGCTTGCCGACATCGGTGCGGATTATGAGAAATTGCGCATGGATTTCAACCGGGCCGTCGGGGCGCTGCACGGCGCGATCGAGGCTATTGCCAGAACCGGCCATGTGGTCAATGACAGTGCCTCTGACATCAGCGGCGCGACCGGAAATCTTTCGCGCCGGACCGAACAGCAGGCGGCGGCGCTGGAGGAGACAGCCGCGGCTCTGGATGAAATTACCGCCACGGTGCGCACCGCTTCCGAACGGGCCAACGAAGCCCGGCAGATGGTGCAGGACACAAAAACCAGTGCGGGCCGGTCGGGCGATATCGTCCGCAATGCCGTCGACGCCATGGGCCGGATAGAGGATTCCTCGAAACGCATCGGGCAGATCATCTCCGTCATTGACGAGATCGCCTTCCAGACCAACCTTCTCGCGCTGAATGCCGGTGTCGAGGCGGCGCGGGCGGGTGAGGCAGGGCGAGGTTTTGCCGTGGTGGCGCAGGAAGTGCGGGAACTGGCGCAGCGTTCCGCCAATGCCGCCAAGGAGATCAAGACCCTTATCAATCGTTCTGCGGAGGAGGTCGGCGGCGGCGTCGCGCTTGTCCGTTCCACCGGCGATGCGCTGGAGGAGATCGTGGAACTCGTCAACCGCGTCGAAGGTCATGTGAATACGATTGCCACGGCGGCGCGGGAACAGGCGACCGGACTGCAGGAGATCAATACCTCCGTCAACCACATGGACCAGATGACGCAACAGAACGCCGCCATGGTGGAAGAGACGACGGCGGCCAGCCAGACGCTGGCCGAGGAAAGCCGCCAGCTACGCTCGCTGCTTTCACGTTTCGAACTTGGACAGGGTGTCGGGCGCGAGGTTTCGCGGGCGGCGTGATTTCAGGTGTTTCGGCCAAAAGTGGAGGGCGCGGCTTTGGCTGCGCCCTTTGTTGTTTCAGAACTTGTCAGCACGTCATCTGCCCGTGTCGCGGTTAGAAGGGCGGCCAGTCGAGCCCATCACGCCGACGTCATCCTCGGGACAGGGCTAAGGAGAACGTCGAGAGAATGTGCCCGCCCGGCATCATCGACTTCAAGGCGATTGAAGTCCGCGCGGAAAATTTGCCTGCGCATGACGGAAGAAGGGTCAGGGGACGTGGTCGTCGCGCTCGGTTTCGCCGCATCGTGTGCATGCGGATGGCGTCAAACACATGATTTGTTATTTCCCGCAACCAATAAGGTTTCGTTTACCTCATTTCTTTAAAATTTGACCTGTATTGCCGCGATTGCGGCCGCTGAAGGTACAGGTTCTCGTATGGCGTATGTTTCCCTTCCGCGTCGTCTTGTGACGTTGCTGATGATTTCCACGGTCATGGTGTCGTGTTCTGCGGAGGGCCTCGTGCCACCGGCGGAGGTGGACGGCACCACGCGCGTCAGCGCCATAAGGTCGTCGCGGCAGCAGGGTTACAGCGCACCGTCAGGCGCGGTCTATCAGGCCGAGCGGGCCGGACAGGCCACCGATTATCCCGCAGCCGTGTCACAGCCGATGCCGGAGCCTTACGCTTCGCAGGACCCCCTGCTGCAATCGCCACAGGGCGGACAGGGCTATTCCACACTCGACACCCAGCATCAGGCGCGCATGGCGGCGAGCGGCCACAGTGCCCCGACGCAGACGATGTCAAATCAGGCGATGCCAAACCAGGCGACGCAAGGCCAGACCATGTCCTCGCAACCGATGGCCGGCGGCCAGATCGCCGAAGGTGAGGGAGGGGTGAACATGGATTCCATGCTGGGCGTGGAACCGGTTCGCGGACTTGCGGAAGAGCAGGATGCCGACATTGCCGAAGGTGTTTCGGAGCAGCCGGTGGTGGATGGTATCGGCACCGACAATCCGGTGGCCGTTTCTCCTCCTCGCCGGCAGCAGAGCGCCGGTCAATCCCGGTTGATACCGCCGCCGCCCATTGGCGCGTCTTCCCGCCGCCAGCCGGTGGAGGAGGTTGCCATGTTGATGCCGAATGATCCGATGGCGCGCGGCGGGCAAAGCAACCGGTCGTCGATGCCGCCCGGCGTCATGCCGTCCTCTGAAGTTGCCTGTCGCTCCGAGCTGCGCCGTCTTGGCGTCGCTTTCCGCGATGTTGCGCGTATCGCCGATGGTCCGACCTGCGGCATCGATTATCCGATCGAACTCAGCGGTCTCGCCAGCGGCGTCGCCATCCGCCCGGCGGTGAAGCTCAATTGCCAGGTCACGCTTGCCTTCGCCAAATGGGTGAAATTCGAACTCGTGCCATCCTCGCGCTTCCGTTATCTCTCGGGTGTCGGCCGCATCACGCCGATGGGTGGTTATTCCTGCCGCAAGATGAATTCGCGCTCCAGCAACCCGTGGTCGGAACATGCGCGCGGCAACGCCATCGACATCGGCACCATCACGCTGAAGAACGGCAAGGAAATCGACGTCCGCAGCAAGAGCTTCTTCGCCTTCCGCGAAAAGGCGCTGCTGAAGGCGGTGAGGTCCGACAGCTGCAAATATTTCTCCACCGTTCTCGGGCCGGGCAGCGATCCCAATCACTGGAACCATTTCCATTTCGACCTGCGCACGCGCAAGTCCGGTTACAGGCATTGCGATTAGAGCGGCGAGAGATAAATCGAAATCGGTGCCGCCGCTCTCAGTTTTTGCTTGAGAATCGGATTTTCCGAAAACCGCAATACACTTTTCGTTCCGATGCTCCAGGTGTGAGCTTTCAGCAGGTTGTCCATTGGGGTCGAGGGTGCGTGGGGCTTACCCCCCTCTGCCCTGCCGGGCATCTCCCCCTCAAGGGGGGAGATC
>NZ_JAFLMZ010000016.1:0-24328 GCF_017313365.1 Agrobacterium sp. OT33
GGGCCTGAGGCTGGAGATAGCGTCGGGGCTGTCGGGCGATACGACGACTTCAGGTAAGGTGGCTGCGCATCCGCCCGTAAAAAGCGGCAGGGCAACCACCAGGAACAAACGTTTCATGGTGAAAATCCGGGAATAAGATCATGGTTGCGCCGATTTTGTTGCTCGACTATCGACATAAGAAATTACACCCAACTGGCGTTGCGTTGAGCTGTTCGAGGGCAGAACCGGGTGGGGCCTTGTTTACAGTGCCCAGACTCATTCACAAATCCACGGGCTGCGGTGATCGCGAGATGGCAAAACCAAAGGAAGACACCGCGCTTGCGCTTGGCGAACTTTTAACGCTCTCTTCGCTGATGGTGCCCATCTTCTCACGATAGTCGCCGCCGCTTATCTGCCGCGGACCAAGTCGGCTCATCTTGAGATGTCCGCCAAACTCCAGGTATCAGGGTACAACACCGCAGCCGTGGATTGTTGTTAGCGACGGTTGCGAAACCGTCGCGCTTCTTCCTCTGGGCGGGAATAGGTGACGGTGTTGTAACGGCTGTTTGTCCGTTCAACGACGCCGTTTTCAAGTAAACGGAACGAGACGTCGGGATTGGAAGTGGAGATAACGGTATCGCCAAGCTCGCCATGCCCCCTGACAATAGCATTCAGTTTCGATGTTCCTTCTGGCAACGGCTCGAATGCCATTACTGCCGAAGTCCCCGAAAAGAGAACGAATGATACGATAGTAAGCGTGGTCTTCATGATGTATCCTCTTCGAAGCCGTTGTTGTGCTGCTAAAGGACATTGGGACAAGCCATTGTCGGCCGCTTTTCGCTTACTTTACATTTTTGTAAGGTGAGGTCGCGTTGCCGTTAGTGTTATGAACAATAACCGTCTCATGCATTTGTGCTGTCTTACAGGCTGCCCCACTTTAGAGGCTGGTGCTTTATTAGAGGCAATGCATGAAGATTCTTCTTATCGAAGACGATCAGAGAACGGGCAGTTATGTCGTCAAAGGCCTGACCTCGGCCGGTCATGTTGTCGATTGGGTAGGAGATGGCAGAGAAGGCCTAGCGGCTGGTCTGGACGCCGCATATGATGTACTGATCGTCGACCGCATGGTTCCGGGATTGGATGGCCTGACGTTAGTCAAAAGCCTACGCGCGGCCACCATTAGAACTCCGGTGCTGTTTCTCACGGCGATGAGTGATGTGGATGATCGTGTCGAAGGTTTGGAAGCTGGTGGCGACGACTATCTAGTGAAGCCTTTCGCCTTTTCGGAATTGATGGCGCGAATGAACGCGTTGGTGAGACGTCCACCGATAACGCTGGAGAAAACCAAGCTGCGAGTCAGCGACCTTGAGATTGATCTGGTCAGACGGACCACTATACGTGGCGAGACCACGATTGATCTCTTGCCCCGTGAGTTTTCTCTGCTGGAACTCCTAATGCGAAACGAAGGTCGAGTCCTCACCAAAACCATGTTGCTGGAGCGAATTTGGAATTTTAATTTCGACCCTCAAAGTTCGGTCGTCGAGACGCATATCAGTCGACTACGAGCAAAGATCGATAAGCCCTTCGAATTCCAGTTGCTGCATACCATTCGCAACACGGGTTATACGCTGCATGGCCGACGGTAGTTTCTTCAAAAGCTCAGCGGTACGAATTACGATCATTTACATCTCCTTCTTTGTCATCTCGTATCTTGGGGCGAACATCATCGCATCCAAGATGGTGCTGAATTTTCTGAATGATCATCTCAATTCCATTGTGATGGAACGCTACCGTGAGATCGAGACGGCTTACGAGGATCGCGGGCTTTCTGGGGCGATCGATATGATCAACAGCCATGGCCCTGCAATTCGAGGTGAGGAGACCATCTATACGCTTTGCGATTCTTCGGGAGTCGTGATTGCCGGGAACGCTACGTTGCTCGGTTCACCGCTAGGATTTTCTACGTTCTCTCCCAGTGGGCAACGCGGCGGCCAACCGAGTTACAAATTATTCCGTGGACGATTGGGAGAGAATGATCTCGTCGTCGGTATCAGCTCTGGAGGCAGTGACGAGCTTGCTCGGATCGTGCTAGTCAGCTTGGGTTGGACGACAGCCATCGTCTTTGCTGTTGGATTGGGTGGGGCTGCTGTACTGCGATATCGTACCAGGCGTCGGATATCTGTACTTACGAAGACCGCTCACGCGATTGGTCATGGAGAACTGTCAAGACGCCTCCCAATTTCTACAAGAAAGGACGAAATAGATATTCTTTCAAGCGAAATTAACGTCGCACTCACGCGATTGGAAGTCAGCGTTACGGGTATGAAGCAGGTGACAACCGATATTGCCCACGACTTGAAAACACCTATCAGCCGGACATTCCTTGTGCTGGACGAGGCGTTGCAAGCCGAGACTGTCGGGGATGCCAAAATTTCCGTTGAGATTGCGCTTGCTGAATTAGGGTCGATTGCTGATACTTTCGATGCACTCCTAAGAATTGCACGCATTGAGTCGCGTAATCGAACCACCAAGTTTGCGATGATTGACCTCACGGGGCTGTGTCGCGACATTTACGAAACCTATGAAGCAAGTGCCTGCGAGGAAGGGTATCGACTCAATTTTAAAAGCACGCCTGCCTGTTGTTGTGTCAACGGTGATATTGATCTCATTCGACAGATGTTGGCAAATCTTGTCGCCAACGCGATGCATCATACCCCTTCCGGTTCCTCAATAACTATCAATGTTTCGCAGGAACGGGGAGCCATTTGTCTGGCGGTTTGCGATGATGGACCGGGAATACCGGTGGCGGAGCGACACCGTGTTTTTGACCGGTTCTATCGGCTGGAAAAGAGCAGGACTTCGAATGGAACCGGCCTTGGCCTCAGTTTGGTAAAAGCTATAGCAGAGCTCCATGAGGCGAAGATAGAGCTTAAGGACAACGCTCCCGGATTGGCGGTCGTAATACACTTTCCAAACTGTTGACCCTATTGCGAAAAATCTCCCGATGTCTTCGATGAGAGTTTTCGACAACCCATGGCAATCATCGTGATCGACGGCTGCTGGCATGGACATTCCGCAACCTTCTGGTCATCCCCATCATATTCGGGCATTCGGACGAAAACTTGGACTATCAGGGAGGTGGTTCATGTATTCCTACGAAGACCGGATGCGAGCAGTTGCGCTTTACATCAAGCTGGGCAAGCGTGCGAAAGCGACCATTCGCCATGGGCTATTCATGCAAGAATGCGCTGAAGGGCTGGTGCTGGTGACCTGCCACTGAACTTTCACCCAGCGGCGATTAGAGCCTCGACGGTTTTCGTTACGCCAATTGGCGCAGCGTTGGAGCCGGTTGCGGCGATGGTCCCGGCATAGGCTGCCGGGGTGTGGTATCTGAGCGACGAATGCGGCCGGATGTATTGTAATCGTCGACCCACTTGGAAATGGCACTGCGGGCGTGGCCGAGCCCGAAGAACAAGCTCTCGTTCAGCAGCTCGTTACGCATGCGGCCGTTGAAGGATTCGATATATCCGTTCTGCATCGGCTTTCCCGGTGCGATGTAATGCCATTCGACACGTGTCTGTTGGCACCATCTGAGAATTGCCATCAAGGTCAGTTCGGTTCCGTTATCCGAGACAATTGTTCGAGGTCGTCTGCGTCGGGCCATGGCGATATCGAGTTCCCGCGTAACACGCAGGCCCGAAAGGGTTGTGTCGGCGACCAGCGCCAGGCATTCTCGGGTAAAGTCGTCGACAATGGCTAAGACGCGGAACCGCCGTCCATCGGTGAATGCATCGCTGACGAAGTCAAGGCTCCACTGCTCGTTGGCCCGTGACGGCAGCGCGATGGGCCGTCGCGCTCCCAAGGCCCGCTTACGGCCACCACGCTTACGAACCGCAGGCTTCTCTTCCCGGTAGAGGCGATGCAGCTTCTTTAAGTTTATGACAATACCCTGCCGATCCAGCATCACATGGATACGGCGATAGCCGAAGCGGCGGCGCCCGGACGCAACCTGCCTCATGGCCTCCGAATGGACGCATCGTTCGGCCGAACGCTGGAATATCGCACATTAGACCGATCAACGGACAGGATCGCACACGCCCGGCGCTGGTTCACGTCGTGCTCCTTGCAGACATGGGCCACCGCATCTCGCCTTGCGCCGGGCGTCACCATCAATGGGATGGTCCGCCTCGTCCTCCTGCCGCATCATGAGGCGCCCAAATCGAAGGAGGTTGCAATGCCACAGCGCAATATGCCGCGCCCAGCGGCTGCCTACGGAATTGATATTGGCAAGAACATCTTTCATGTTGTCGGCCTCAGAAGCGATGGCGTCCCAGTCCAGAGGGTTCGTTTCCGACGCGACACGCTGCTACAGTTCTTCGAGCGTGCGGCGCCGGCGATCGTAGGGATGGAAGCGTGTGCAGGATCTCAGTGGATTGCCTGTAAGATACAGGCGCTTGGACATAAGGTGCGCTTGATCCCCGCGCAGTTCGTGAAGCCCTACGTAAAGTCGAACAAGAGCGACATCATCGATGCGGAAGCGATCGCTGAGGCTGCCACACGTCCAACAATGCGATTTGCTGCACTCAAGAGCAAGGAACAAGCCGACCTTCAGGCTTTACACAGGGTCCGAGATCAGATGATCGGAACGAGAACGTGTCTGATCAATCAGATGCGAGCTTTCTACCTCGAATACGGGATCGCACTGCGCCAAGGCGCGGGCCTATTCAAGGTCGACCTGTCGCAAGCTGTCGAAGATCAATCCAACGATCTCTCGTCGGCAATGTGTAAGCTGCTTGCAGACCTGTTTGCCGATCTGCGCCAGTTGGAACGGCGTATTCCCATCACTTGCACGGGCAACGAAAATGTCACCGCCATGCGGTTCATCTTCGACCGGACCACGCAATGGGCTGGTCGTTTGGGTGTCTCTTGGCGGCGCAATCGACGCGCTCGCATCACCGGTTGATTACACGACGAACAGCCAAGCGACGGCAGGGCCGTAAAGAGGAAAAGAGCGCGGGATCCCATCATGTCAGTCCCGATCTTCGCGCGGTCGCGGTCGGATTCCAGTGCAGGGACCACGGGGTCCCGCCGGCGTCGTCGCGGAACAGATTTGCGCTGATCGCCTGGAGTAAAGCGGGATCGTCGGGCAGCACGGAGAGATACTTGTCCGCCCTCTCGCCGGTACGCTTCCACGCAGCTCCGATCTCGGGACCATCATTAGTGCCGTGATGAGTGCCATAGTCCGGTGCGTTCTCGGCATCGGATGGCTCGGCCGGAACGATGGTGCGTTCCCGATAAAGCGTGAGCATGTGAACACGCCCGGTAAAACCTCGACTTTCAATCTGGAAAGCCAGATCGGGTCCGATGGGGCGACCTAGCTCGATCAGCGGCTCGTGACGCCTAACGCATCGGATCGCGCTCCGGCCGGCTTCGGCCACAGGTACGCGACGCCATGGACAAGCGGCGCGAGCATCATATCGAACAGGGCGATGCCACCCGAACGCAGGATGGTCGCATCTTCTACCAGCGCAGCCTTCTCGCCACGCTGCGCGAGCGCGAAGTTGCCAGCGTCGGCGCGGAGATCGCCACGAGCAAGGCGTTGCCATTCCGCGCCGCCACGGACGGCCACAGCGTGAGTGGCAAGTTCACCGGCACCGTGCAACTCGCCAGCAGCAAGTTTGTCATCGTCGAGAAGGTGCGCGAGTTCATTCTTGTCCCATGGCGGCCGGTCATTGACCGCCAGCTTGGCCGTGAGGTTAAGGGCGGTTCGGTGCCGTGGCAGTTGTGGCGGAGTAAAGGCATCTCAATTTGAAGCAGATAGGACTACTGAGGCTTGTTGCTATAATTGAATGAAATTTTTTTGGGCAAGTCATCAATGGCCTCAAAAGCCGGAGAATAAAAATCCGAATGGTGACGCTAAAGCTACCTTCTCCCCGAGCCCCCTCGTGTGAGCCGACCTTGAACGTCTGACGCAAAATGCCACTTTATTGGCGTGTCGTCTACTCCCAACAAGGAGGCAATCACCGTAACTATCGCGACGCTCTACTCGCTAAGTGCGCTTGTGAGCAGCAGCTGCATTGCAATGGGATTTGCGTTTCAAAGCGCCAATTCGTTGCGGATTTAATTACGACAGCCGAGGAAACATGGTAACCAACCGCCAAATCATTCTGTCGAGGCTTCCGCAAGGCAAGCTTTCTGCAGATCATTTTGAGATACGTGAAACTGAACGTCCTGTTCCGGCAGAGGGAGAAGTTCTTCTCCGAACGTTGTACGTGGCTTTAGATGCCGCAAGTCGAGCGTGGATGCACGGGGCCACGTATCGGGCCGGCCTTGCGAGCGGCGATCTCATGGCCGGCATGTCGCTGGCAGAAGTGATCGAGTCGCGCTCATCCAACCTGGCGCCTGGCGATCTTGTCTTCACGGAAACGGGCTGGCAGGTTTTTGCCGTCGTCCCGGCACAGACCCTTACCAAGCTACCCAGAATTGAGCCGTTGAGCCATCTGGTCAGCATCTACGGCGTTCCTGGTCTCACGGCCTATTTCGGTCTGCTGGAATGCGGCCAACCGGAGCCGGGTGACACGGTCGTCATATCCGCCGCCGGTGGTGCGGTTGGCTCCATTGCCGGTCAGATCGCCCGGATCAAGGGTTGCCGTGTCGTTGGTATTGCTGGCGGCCACGCAAAATGTGCTTTGTTGACGGGGGAGTTGGGCTTTGACGCAGCTGTCGACTACAAGGCCGGTAATCTCCTGGAAGATCTAAAGTCTGCCTGCCCAGACGGTATCGATGTTTATTTCGATAATACCGGAGGAGAGGTGCTGGATGCCTGCTTGGCCAATATGGCACAATATGGGCGGATCGTTTGCTGCGGGGCAGTTTCCCAATATGATGCGGGTACTCCGGGTGCTGGCCCAAGCGGTTTTCCGGGTCAGGCTATATTGAAGAGCCTTACCATCCGTGGTTTCCTCCTGTTTGACTTTCTTGGGGAGCAAGAGCGCGTAATCTCCGAACTAAGCGGCTGGGTCAATACAGGTCAGATAGAGGTTTGCGAAGATGTTCTGGAAGGCTTTGATTCTCTCCCGAGTGCCTTGGTTGGCCTGCTTGCAGGAGAAAACGTCGGCAAGAGAATGGTAAAGGTCTTTTAGTCGTCATCCGCCGCGTTTGCCTTGCCGGCCCCAAGCGAGCGGTGACAAGTTCGCGGATGGCTGATTTCAAGAGTTTTCCGGTGGCATTGTGGGGAAGTTCATCAACGATGATGACTTCGTCCGGAATGCTCCACTTACCAACCTTGCCGGAATAGAGCGAAACCATATCGTCGTATGTGAATAGCGCATTGGGTTGCAGCTGCACGACGAGAACGGGCCGCTCTCCCCAACGTTGATCCAGTTTCGCAACCGCCGCCGCCTCTTTCATTGAGGGATGCGCCTGCGCACTGTTTTCCAGTTCAATTGAACTGATCCACTCTCCGCCGGACTTGATCAAGTCTTTGGTGCGATCAACGATCTGAACGATATTGTCTGCATCGACCGTGACGACATCATTCGTGTCAAACCAACCATTGTCTTCATGTGTAGAGTTTTGTCCATTGTCAAAGTAGTCGGATGCAATCCAGGGGTCACGAACCAGCAGGTTGCCCATAGCCTTGCCGTCACGTGGGATGGGTTTGCCGTCAGCGCGGTCAACACGAATTTCCACACCGTAAATCGGTCGGCTCTGCTTGGTCAGATTGAGCGCTTGCTTTTCCGACGAGAGATTCTGATGTTTTGGCAGTTTTGCTGATACCAAGCCGATAGGGCTCGTCTCTGTCATGCCCCACGCATGTCGTACCATGATGTTTCGGCTTTGGAAGCGGTTGATCATATCGAGCGGAGGCGCTGACCCACCTACGGCAATTCGTTGAAGGCTGGAAAAGGACCGAGCATTTGCATCCATCCAGTCCAGCAGCGCCATCCAAACGGTCGGGACACCGCCGGCAATTGTGACGCCTTCGCTTTCGAACAGAGAATACAGGCTTGCTCCATCGAGATTTGCGCCAGGCATGACTAGCTTGGCCCCCACAATCAGTGCCGAGAAAGGAATACCCCAAGCGTTGACATGGAACATATCTGTGAATTCTGCCCTCGGTCGCGCGTGAAACAATTTCTGTATCACCATGGTTTTCGACCGCATGATCCAGTATTGATGAAATCAACAGGGGAACATTCATCATCATACCGCGCAGTGCTGTTTCCTCCTGGTTTGGTGAAGTAAGTTGTAGTGCAGAGCCGGAGGTCTGGACGGTCAGGTTCAGTCGATTGACGCTTGCAGGTGCCTGTGTCGTCTCAGCGTATATCCGCCGGTAAATTTTGCGCAGCGATCCGATGGATTTCTGTGCGCAGCATCGTCAAAATCCACGCCACATCGGCAGTTGCGGACGGGATTGCCTGCCTCAGCGCAACAAAACCGTGGACATTCCCTTCTGCTTCGTGAAACCAGACGTCTACGCCTGCTTCCGCCAGCGCTGTCGCATAAGCCCGTCCCTGGTCGCGAAGTGGATCAAGTCCTGCAGTGACGACAATGGCGGATGGTAAGCCGTCGAGATCTGCAAGTACCGGTGAGGTACGGTGGTCTTGTGCATCAGCGCCATAGCACGTGATAAACCAGTCCAGCATCGGTGCGGTCAGCAGAAATCCTTCGGCAAATTCCCTGGCACTCGGATAAGGGCGACTGATATCGGTGGCCGGATAAATAGGCGCCTGTATCAGTACCGGCACTTTAGCCGGACGATCTCGCAAGGCGAGCGCACTGACGATTGCAAGATTCCCCCCGGCAGAATCGCCAACGAGAATCAGTCCGGACACATCAAAACCGAGTGCCGCCGGGCTTTCGGCTACCCAGCGCGCGGCAACCTCGCAATCATCTGGTGCAGCCGGCCATTTCGCCTCCGGCGCCAACCGGTAATCAATCGCGACGACCGGAAGATCGAGCGAACGCGCCATCTCTGCGCAGAAACCGGCGTGAGAATCAAGATTGCCAATGACAAACCCGCCGCCGTGAAAGAAAACGACCGTCGGCGTTGGGTCTTCCCTCTTCTGTTCACGTCGATCATATATCCGCGCAGGGATAAAACCAGCTGCAGCCGGAATGGCGAGGTCGCGTATGACCGGCAGTTTCTCGATAGGCAGGTCGGTAAGGCGTATATCCTCAAGAAAGCGGGCACGTGCCTCCTGAGGCTCCATTTCGTACAGTTTTGGACCCGGTATGCTGTTGGCATTGTCCAGGAAGTTCTGGACGTCTTGCCGAATGACAGGCGGAAATACGGCGTCGCGGACCATGGCCACGGCCTCCTCTACGGCTGTTTGTGTGGGACGCGGTGCGGCCAGAATGATTGCGCGCATCCTTTCAGGTGGTCGGGCCTATAGCCCAATGTTCCGTGGCGATCGCAGGACTCACTCGAAGACGAGCGGCTCCGTGGCAAATTCAAGCACCGCAAAGGCAGCTTTATCCGCGTTATATTCCTGGGTGTGACGCCAGGGGTCGCGATTGCCACTCTTTGGCAGCGTGTCACCGGCACGAACAACATAACCGGGGCGCCACTCCTCGGTGTCGAGGAACGGCACAAACTTCATGTCCTGGTCCTCTTCCCGCAACTTTGGCACCACTGATTTGAGGTCCTTCTCGTGCATCTCGTTCAACAGCCTAGTGACAAGGTCGCCGACGAGCTCCGTTCTCATCGTGTAGGAGGCAGATCGAAAATAACCCGCTATCCAGGCAAGATTGGGTATGTCGGTGAACATAAGTCCGCGATATGTGACGGTCTCGGTGATGTCGAGCAGATCGCCATCCCTGGCGATCTCGATGTCTCCAAACGGATTGATATTGAAACCGGTTGCCGTGATGATGACATCCGTTTCAAGCAACTCACCGGATTTCAGCAAAATTCCGGATTCAGTAAGCCTTTCGATTTCACCTGTGACGACATCTGCCTTGCCGCTGTTGATCGCGTTGAAGAAGTCGCCGTCCGGAATCATGGAGACCCGCTGGCGCCATGGCTTGTATCGGGGGATGAAGTCGTCTGGCAGGGTTCCCCCTAACGCCTCCCGGACGCCGTCCAGCATTTCCCTGGCGGCGACCTCCGGGTTGTCGAGACTATGGCGCACCCACATGCTGTGCTCCTTCTGGAGCTGCTGCCGCAAGATTTCGTGAATCCATTCCTTGGGAATGTCCAGTTGACGCAGTTGCGTCGCCAGAGGATATTCGTTCGGCGATGCGAAGTAATAGGATGGAGAGCGTTGCAGCTGGACGACATGTTCAGCTTCTTCAGCAAGGGCAGGAAGCAATGTGGCGGCGGTAGCTCCGGATCCGACCACTACAATCCGCTTGCCTGTATGGGCATAATCCTTCGGCCAGCGCTGCGGGTGTATAATATCGCCCCTAAAGTCGTTCAGGCCCGGCCAAGCAGGTATGTGCCCTTCAAGATGGCGATAATATCCCTGGCACATCCAGAGGAAATTGGCCTTGATCGTCACGATGTCGTGGTTGGCCGTTCTAACGCTGGCGAACCAGCAAGATTTTGTGGTCGACCATACGGCACGTAATACCTTATGGCCGTAGCGAATATGCTCATGCAGGCTGTAATCGCCGATGACATCATTCAGATAGTCGAGGATCGCATCGCGCCGGGCGATCGGAGGCCCTTCCCACGGTTTGAAGTTGTAGGCATAGGTAAACATATCGCTGTCCGATCGCGCTCCTGGAAAGCTGTTCGACCGCCAAGTGCCGCCATGGCCATCCAGAGCGTCTAGCACTGCGAAGCTCGCCCAGGGGCAGTCCCTGACGAGGCGTGCCGCAGAGCCGATGCCAGATATGCCTGCTCCGACAATCAAGACGTCAAAATGCTCGATTTCTGGCCGATCATCGTTAAACACGCTCAGCACTTTGGTACTTGTTTGCTCGTTCATGTGCTTCCTCCCATCGTCAGGACGAACCAAAAATCACTCAAGCAACCTCCAGTGCTTCAGCTATGATTGGTGGATTGATCTACTGACGTTCATAGACAATAGAGTTCATCAGTCCGAAACTGCCAGTTGGCTTCAGGCCAAAAAGGTGGCATTTTGAGCCAATGGAGAATTCACTGCTTCATCTGCCCATGACGACGAGTTATCTGCGTCTTGCGTACCGCGCCTACGGGACGGAAGACGAACAGATTCTGGCAGGTACTAATTTGACGGAAAGCGATCTTGACGACCCTCAGACAGAAATCAGCCTTTTCCAGCAGGTCCGGGTGATCGACAACATGATCGCGCGCTTTGGCCCGGGTTTTGTGTTCCTGAAGCCGGAGATATGGAACACCTCTATCCATGGAGCCGTCGCAATCGCTGCTATTTCGGCGCCAACAGTCGGGGACGGGATAGCAGTGTTACCACGCTACGGCCCGGCTCGAACACCATTCCAGCGAGGAACCATCAGACCACTGGGGGCATACATGATACTCGACTGGGAGGTCACGGTTCCCCTAACCGAGGCGCAATGGCTGCCAATGATGGAGGTTAATTTCCTCGCGATCCGATCCGTAGTCCGTGCCGCTTTGGGCACTGAGGCTCCCGAACTGGAATTCACATTTACCGTGCCCGCCCCTCCTTACGAAGCCCGCGCCCGTGAGGTTCTCGGTGGGAAGGTGCAATATGGTAAGCTGGTCAATCGGGCGAAATTTCCACGATCCTGGTGGCCGATGCGGTCGGTCACTGCTGATCCTGTCCTCTACAAGAGAGCGGTCGATGAGTTGGAGTTCGCCGCGCAGCGGCGACGGGAGAATCCTGTGCAGTTTCTGGCGCGGATAGAGCGAATACTGCAGTCGGCGCCGGACGGCCGTCCAAGCGCGGATATGGTAGCCGCCAGCTTGGGTGTATCGCGACGAACGATGGTACGGCGACTTCGAGAAGTGGGGGCGGGCTTTCGGGAACTGCTAGATAGCGAATTGCGACGCCGAGCCATACAATACAAAGATGCCCGGCTCCGCCGCGACGATATTGCCTCACGATTGGGATACGAAGATCCCGCAAGCTTCAACAGGGCCTGGCGGCGCTGGTTTGGCTCTGTCAAAAGCCTCGAAAAGTCCGGGAAAGAATGGTCGGGCGATATCACCTGAGACCGTTTAGATCGCGACTGGTCAACGCGGCGGACTTTGCGCGTCTGTACTGAGCAGGAGTGTAGCCGAGTGCACGTCGGAAGACGGTACTGAAAGCCGCCTCCGACAGATATCCGACAGAAAAGGCTATCTTTCGCACATCGCTTTCTGTCGACTGGAGTAGATCTGCAGCGAGTTGCATGCGCCAGTTGGTGAGATAGCCGAGCGGCGTTTGACCGACAACATCGCGAAAGCGCACGGCGAAAGTCGTTCGGGACATGCTGGCGAGCCCGGCGAGGTCGGCCACTGTCCAACGTCGCGCAGGTTCCGCGTGCATGCCCGCGATCGCTCGAAAAAGACGCACATCCGCGAGTGCGCCCAGCCAACCTGTCTGATCCACCGACGATTCCAGCCAGAGCCGCAGCACTTGCAACAACATGATATGTGCCAGATGCTCAGCCATCAGGCTGCTGCCCGGCGAGTTTTGAGCCAATTCCACCGCGAGTTGTTCCAGAGACCATCTCAGCACGCTTGCCTCTCTGACGTCTCCTCGAATGTGAAGCACAGAGGGCAGCGATGCAAACAGGTGATCAAAGCGATCCTGCTCAAAGGAAAAGCGTCCACCAATCAGATGAAAATCCCCACCGCCATTGCACGTCGCCATGCCGTTTTTGGCCCCTTCGTAGATTGATGCCGCCCCCATCGCAGGCAACCCAAGATTATTCGCTGCAACAAAGGGATAGCCGCGGGTAAACAGTACACAATCTCCGGCCTCAATCCGCCGTGGTTCCGCTTCACCCTCAACCATGAGCCAGCAACTGCCCTTTATCACCGCGTTGAACTTTACCCCTTCGTGAGCAGGGAAGCTGATTGCCCAGTCCCCGCCGGCATCGAGACCCACAGTTAGGGTTCCCTTGGGTTTCAGCAACGAAAGTGCATTTGACAGAGGGTCCATATCGCCAAATCCGAACGATCAAGAAAGATATCCGTACTATTTAGCATGGATTGTTCCATGAGCGCACTCCATCTTTTTCCGACAGGCACAAAATACAGCCAACATCTATTGGAGAGTTTACATGACTGACCATCAAAAGCCGCTTCACTCGGGGTTCGGGACTGATAGCTCCACGGCTGATGTTATTGCCAACATCGACCTTTCCGGGAAACAGGTGATCGTAACCGGGGGACACTCAGGTCTCGGTCTCGAAATAACCAAAGCCTTGTCGAAGGCGGGCGCGGTAGTAATAGTCGCGTCCCGTAATCTCGATGAGGCGCGCGCCGCGACAGACAATATTGCTGATGTCACGGTGGAAGCGCTTGATCTGTCAGATATGAAAAGCGTCAATGCCTTTGCGGAGAAAATCCTCGAACGGGGCAGACATATCGACATTCTGATGAACAATGCCGGTGTCATGGCATCTCCCGAAACGCGCGTCGGACCGGGTTGGGAGATGCAGTTTGCTACTAATCACCTGGGTCATTTCGCGCTGACGAACAGGCTATGGCCGGTCCTGTCCGGCGGTGCCCGGGTCGTTTCAGTTTCATCGGCAGGGCATCATTTCTCGCCGATCCGTTGGGATGACCTGCACTTCGCAGGCGGCTATGACAAATGGGTTGCCTATGGCCAATCCAAGACCGCCAACGCGCTCTTTGCATTACGCCTTGATCTGTTGGGAAGAAAAGAAGGTGTCAGAGCCTTTTCGGTGCATCCGGGAAATATTGCAACCCCGCTTCAACGTCATCTGACCATGGAGGAAATGGTGGCGGCCGGCTGGATCGACGCAGAAGGAAATCCTCTTATTCCACTTAAATCACCGGAACAGGGAGCCGCTACGGCAGTATGGGCAGCAACGACGCCACAGCTTGAAGGGTTCGGCGGCCTCTATTGCGAGGATTGTGATGTGGCTATTCGTGCCGACGATAGTACGCCGCCACTGGTGGGGGTAAAAGCATATGCCGTCGATGAGAACGAAGCAGCACATCTCTGGGAAATCTCCGCAGAGCTGACGGGCATGAATGCGTTCGGTAGTCAGTAATGAAAAGAGAAGCGGCAGAGTATTCTATCACATAGGGAGCGCGAGTTGGATGGTAGGCGAATTGTAGCAAGCTCAAATTGTAGGTGGTCATTGTGCAGGTATTCGACACGACTGCTTATTCGCCGACAGCGTGATATGAAAATGATGCGGCGAAGGCAAACAAAGAACGGAATGCCAAGCAAACTGCTGAACGGCCAAGTTCCAATGGTTGCGCTGATCCAGACGCTTGCCGTTGCGGAATATCTCAGCTTCCATCGTGCCGCTCTGGCGCTCGGCACCAGCCAGTCGAGCGTCAGTGCCCGTATAAAGACCCTGGAGGAAGACCTTGGCATCGTCCTCTTCGACCGTAACACGCGCGGCGTCCGGCTAACCAAAGCCGGGCGCCGCTTCGTCGATCAGGTCCCCGCAACCAAATGATCTCTACGATCCAGATGGCCCTACAGGGGTGCGTTTCTGGCTGCCGGAGTTGTCGTAGGGTTTCGTCCGGTCATAAAGACACGCCTCTTCGTGTCTGCAAGGATAGCTAGGATCGCGGTGGACAGAATAGCAACGCGTATCTGGAGGTCTATCTCAAAGGCAGAGAAATCAGGAAGCAAGGCGCGCTCCCAAGGCGCGAGCGCTAAAAAACTCTAATGTAGTTGTCGGCTCCTTACTATCGACTCAGTCCAAGCCCTTGAGACCGGTTGAGTTGCTGTTTCAGCGTATGGTCATGGGCCAGCTCGGCATGGCGTGTACGATCCACAATGCGGGCGATTGTCCTGATCTGCGCGGCCTGTTTTGCGAGTTCCGTGCGTGTCTCAAGCTCCCGGGCGAAACTGCGAGGATCGGAACTGCCAAACCGCCGCGTGAGTGCTTCGGCCACCAGCTTGGCCTCATCAAGCGCGGCTTGCCCCTCAGGTAACGATCGCAGCTCCGCGATAAACTTGCCCCGCTTCTCGACTGGCGTCTTTTCCACCTGGGCGATGATTTCGGCGCTGCGCGGCGTGAGGCCAGGCACCTCGATCACATCACGCTGTTCGCGCTGCCATTGTTCGCTCCCGCGCTCTTCTCCAAGCCGGCGCTCCCATGCCTCGGAGACATGGCCAATATGGGCAGAGAGAGACCTGGCATAGTGCAGCGCCTCTTTCCGCTCCCTGTTGTTCCCGAACACACCCGACTTGCCGCGTAGCTCCCCGAACCGCTCCGGCTCCTCCGCCATGGCCTTTGCCATGATCCTCCCGTTGCCTTCCTTCTCCGTAATCGCGGTGCGCAGTCTCGTGGCGACCTCGACCGGATCATGGAACACGTGCCGCGCGACAGATTCCACCGTGTCGAATCGCTGATCGATGATGGACATCGCTCTTTCCCGAGCTATTTGTTCGATGCTGCGTTCGTAGCGAGTGATCGTCGGCACCAGCGGATTGGGCTTACAGGGTTCCAGCGGCGATTGCTGGCCGGCAGCTCCTGTGGAGGCGAGGACGGCGCCGTCTTGCGACATGAGGTCGGACCACCGAATGCGGCGATAACCTTTGTTTTCCTCTTTCCGGTCGTCCGGCCGACCGTCATCGATCTTTGGAGCGAGATCATGGAGCGGATCGTGCTGGCGAACAGGGCCGGCGAGATCGCCTGCAGGTTCCTCGTAAACCTGCTGACGCTCTGATGGCCGGTCCTGCTGCTCCCGTTGCAGATGGGCTGCACGGGACAAGACCTCTTGGCGCTCATCTCGGGCGGAAGCAAGTTCAATCTCGCTCCTGACCCCGAGCCGCTCCGCTATACCCCGCCGCTCGGCAAAATCCCTGATGTAATCCAGCGTGGTTTCCTTCGCGCTGGAACGCGACAGGCGGCTTGCCAGCTTCTGGTAGGCGAGTTCATCACCCTTGACGACGCGCCATGCATTGCGCTCGGCCTGCGTGCCGTCCGGAAGCGTGACCGGCGTGGCGCCTTCATGCTGAAGGCCAATCCTGTCCCCGATCTTTGGCGAGGACTCCTGCATGGCCCGCTTGAGATCGACGCCCCACATTGTGCGCCGCTCGCCCGTGTCATTCTCCAGCGTCACGAAATAGCTCTCGCGTGATTGCGGATTATGGTCGTAGGGCGCAACGCCGTGATCAACCAGCCGGCCGGCATTGGTGAACTCCCGGCTGTCGGCATGGAGCTGCACGCTGTCGCGGTGCCTGGTCATGGCGACATAGGTCAGATGCCGATCCATGGTGCTGGACGCTAGCACAAAGGCGCGATCGACCGTCGCTCCCTGGTTTTTATGGATCGTCGTCGCATAGCCGTGGTCGATCGCCTGGTAGCTGTCTGTTGGAATGCTGACACTGTCGCTTCGACCATCGAGCCGGGCAACGATCCGCCCCTTCTCGACATGCTCGACGGTGCCAAGCATGCCGTTTTTGACGTCGAGGTCGCGGTTGTTTTCGAGAAAGATAATCCGGTCACCGGGGGCGAAGGCGCGTTTGCCGTTACTGGTCTGGAAGGTCAGTTCGCGGCCGTCGTCACTATCCCCACGGTCTCCACGGTCCGCACCGGCGTTCTGCCCGCGGCTGCGCTCGAGCCTTTGCCGGTTCTGAAGTTCGGAACGGATTGCGACATTGAGGGCGCGCACATCGGCGCGGCGATGCGCCATGGCAACCCGGGTGCCCTCGGCATGCTTCTCACTGTCGGCAACATAATCACACACGATCTGCGCCATCGCCGCGTCGCGGCTTTCCGCAAAGTGGATGTCGCCGTGATCCCGGTAGGCGGCAAGGCCCTCGGCCGTCTTGTGGGTCGCAAAGGCAACCGACGCTTGCCTTTGCCAATCATGGCGCTGGCGGCGAATGTCGGAAAGTTCGGCATTGCCGATCTGCTCGGCAATCGCCCTGAAGGGTGCACCGGCGCCGATTGCCTGCAACTGCTCATGGTCGCCGACAAGAACGATCTTTGCACCGCGCTCTTCAGCCTCGCCGATAAAGCGGGCAAGCTGACGGCTCCCGACCATGCCGGCCTCGTCAATGACAAGCACGTCACTGCTGCCGATCATGCCCCGGCCGTGGTTCCAACTGTAAGACCATGACGCAAGGGTGCGGCTTTGAATTCCGGAACTCTCCTCAAGACCCTCGGCTGCCTTTCCCGCAAGTGCCGCACCATGGACCTGATACCCTTGCGCCTCCCACGCTTCACGAGCGGCTGCAAGCATGGTGGACTTTCCCGCACCAGCGAACCCGACCACAGCCGCGATGCCTTCAGGCCCCGTAATATGTTTGATCGCGTGACGCTGTTCATCCGATAATCCTGTTGACGGATCGCTCGCAGCAAACGTTCCGCCAGAGCTTTTCCGGATAGAGCGATCCTGCCTCTCCATTGCACGCGCGACATGACGAGGATCGACGCCATGGGAATGCGCTTGATGCAACCGCTTCGCCGATCGCGCCATTGCGAGTTCCAGATCAATCATCTCTCGCGTCGAATAGCGCGCACTGGAAACTTCGCCTGTCTCAGGATCGATGCGCTCAGCCTGGAGTTCCACAAGCGCTGGCGACGCCACGACAGCCGCAAAGGCGTTCTGGAACGTTTGGGCGTCATCGTTGATGTAGCGATGCAAGGTTTTGGCAATGTCGTGCCGATCGAACACGCTCTTCTCATTGCTGATCAGCGACAAAACCTGTTCCGGTTTTTGGCGGATCAGCGCGGCATTTCGCCGTGCTGCCTCGTCATCCAGCCGGCCGCGCTCGACTGCCATTCCTTGCTGCTGCATCTGTGAGGCATGCACGCCCATATGTTCGGTCGGCGACAACTCAAGACCGCGCTCCACATGCGATCGATGATCAATGCGAACGTCCAGGCCTTCGCGCTGAAGCTGACGGTTGGCGATGCCTTCCCATGATTGCCGGATATCGCGAAGCTGCATGTCGGTTGTCGCCATGCCATTTGCCAGCAGCCTGGCGTTCTTGTGCTCAAGATAAGTTTTCTCGCCAAGGCGGGTTCTGCCAACCTGTCGCGTCGTCATCAGCACATGCGCATGGTAGTTCCTGATGTCACCATGCTCACTTGGCGAATGGATTGCAAAATCCACGGCCGCGCCATAGCGGTTTGCCAGATCCTGGGCAAAGGCGCGTGCAGCCTTCAGTCGCCCTTCTGGCGAAAGCTCATGCGGAAGCGCGATTTCGAATTCGCGGGCGACGCGGGCATCCCTGCGCTTTTCTGCAAACTCGGCAGCGTTCCACAAAGCCGAACGATCCAAAGCCCAGTCGGCAGCCACGCCTTCCGGCAGCACGATCTCTGTATGCTCCACGCCCTCTTTGCGGGTGAAGTCATGAACAAGGCCATCGCGATGATTGGTGAGCAGAACCGCGCAACGGTAGGCGGCGGACGCGACAGCACTGCGGCCGGATGAGCGCGAGACAGGTTTGGTGCTGAGATGATAAATCGCCAAACGAAATCTCCGGTCCTCAACGGGGAAATTCAGCGCTCAACTGCGCGGCAAGTCGTAAGTGCGCCCTTGTCTGTTTGCCGACAGCAGGGTTAGCTGCAGCGAACAGCCATTTCGACTACTAAAAGTAGTGGTCGCCAATCGGTCATTGCTCGTGTTTGAATAGGGAATCAAACGCATCAGTCAGCGAGATCGATATGCGCAGGCTGATCGCACGACTGATCGGGGACAAGGGAGCTGGACGAGCGGAAGAAACCATTGCAGACGCGGCTCAACAAACAGGAGGGTGCGCAGGCAACGCGCCGGAAGATTTTGCGTACAGGAGACAAGCATTCGGTTGGTGGCTACCAAAAATCGGAGTTTCAAAGAACTTTACAATGGCCCATACAGGATACCGTCCAGAAGCGGAGCAGACATGAAGACCAGCCTTGAACATTTGCCGGAACGAAAGCAACGCGAGCTCGCGCGTGTTGTCGGAATTATTCAGGAAGAGTTTGCTGATCTGGTGGAGCGCTCGAAGTCTGACGCCAAGAAGGATGGGCGTATTTATAAAATCATTCTGTTCGGTTCTTACGCGCGTGGCACCTGGGTGGATGAACCGCATACGTCGAAAGGCTACCGCTCGGATTTCGACATCCTTGTCATCGTTAGCAACAAGGAACTGGCCGATCCCAAATACTGGGACAAGACAACAGACCGGCTGATGTGGGACAAGGAGATCGAGACGCCCGTGAGCCTCATTGTCCATGGCGCTCGCGAGATCAGCAATTTCCTGCAGGAAGGGCAATATTTCTTCAGCGATATCCGACGGGATGGCATTGCGCTCTACGAACTTGATGACAGAGAACTCGCCGAGCCGAAAGTTTTGATGCCGCACGAAGCTTTTGAGGTGGCGCGAAAGCATGCTGCCAATCGTTTCAAGGTGATCGATAGTTTCGTGAACTTCTCACTATTCGGCCTGCAAAACAGAGACCTTCCGGGCACCGCCTTTCAGTTGCACCAAGCAGTGGAGCATATGTACGGTGCTCTACTTCTTACCCTTACAAATCACACGCCAGCATCCCATAATCTCAAATTCCTAAGAGGACTTTCCGAGGATCGGGACGTCAGGCTGATCGACGCTTGGCCTCGCGACCAAGCCAGATATGTGAGCTGGTTTAATCTTCTCAATGAGGCGTATGTGAAAGCTAGGTATTCTGAGCACTATGAGATGTCAGAAGAAGGTCTCTCTTGGATGATGGGCCGAGCATCGGTGCTCTACGACATTGTTAAGGTGGTGTGCGCTGAACATCTCCAAAACCTTGAACGGGCCGCGGGACAAGCCGCAAATTCCAGCGACTGAGCTTCACGGGTGGCAGAATAATCCTGAGCTCAAGCAACAGCCGCCGCGGCGTCATGAACCATTGGGTCCAACCTATTCTTTCAATCGCTATGTCGATCTCCTCATAGAAACTGGTCTGTCTTCCAGGAGCGAAGCCGTGGTCAACAGCGGCGGTTCCGGTGTGACCGCAATCGAAAGGAATAATCGTGGCAAGGAAAACCATCGCACAACGCCTGGCTGAACTGGATGCGCAACGGTCCGCGCTCAAGGCCCGGCTCTCAAAAACCGAGCGCAACAACGATATGCGTCGCAAGGTCCTGATAGGGTCACTCGTTCTGCATCACCTTGAGACCTCGAATGATCAGGAGTTCAGCAAACAACTCGGTGCATGGCTGCGTCGCGAACTGCCGGGTTTTTTGACACACGACAATGACAAGGCGCTGTTTGCCGATCTGATCGAACCAGGGCTGTCGGGCACAGGAGAGCGTGGCGACAGCACGCAAGGGTATCCATGAACCGATCGCGACTTGCCCGGGGCGCATTCAAAAACATGATGCGAGCCGCCGCGCGTGATCCGCTTTGGGCATTCCTCGCTTTGATTGCCATGCCCTTCCGGATAGCCAACCTCCATCGTTGCTGTGAGAGAAGGGTGTCCCGGCATGGTTAATGAAGTCTTAACATTTGCAGGCTGAATGTTGCCGGTATGGTCTGGTGCCTGGGCCGTAGCGACCGTTTTCGACACGAGACCAGTTGAAAAAGAGGCACGGAAGTAATACCATCTTCTACGCCGGTATTACAGGAGTTTGACATGACAACAACGGTAACGGCCAAAGGGCAGGTCACCATTCCAAAAGCCGTACGCGAGCTTTTGGGGATTTCGCCAGGGAGCTCGGTTGATTTTGTCCGGGCTGCCGATGGACGGATTGTTCTGGTCAGGGCTGACAAGAAACAGCCACTCACGCGTTTTGCCAGACTGCGCGGACATGCCGGTGAAGGACTGGGTACTGACGCCATCATGGCCCTGACCCGTGGTGACGAGTGACGCTTGTCGATACAAATGTCCTGCTTGATCTTGTGACGGACGACCCGGTTTGGGCCGACTGGTCAATTGAGCAGCTCGAACTGGCAAGCGTTTCAGGTCCGCTGTACATCAATGACGTTGTGTACGCAGAACTATCTGTTCGATATGAGCGGATAGAAGCGCTTGATGCTTTTGTTGATCAGGCGGGGTTGAAGCTCACCCCTTTCCCTCGCGCGGCGTTATTCCTAGCAGGTAAGGCCTTTACCAGATATCGCCGCGGCGGCGGTACCCGTAACGGTGTTTTGCCTGACTTTTTTATCGGCGCCCACGCAGCAATACAAAGCTTTCCCTTGTTGACGCGAGATGTGGCTCGTTACCGATCGTATTTTCCAACTGTCACTCTGATCTCGCCTGAAGCATAGGAATGCGCCGGTTTCGGCATTTGTGGTTCCTCACCGGTTTCAGGGGCAGTTTCGGCTCTGATGCCGCCGGTCAGGTAAGATGTAACGCTTTCAACTGGCTGGTTTGACGAAGCTGATTTCGGTTTTGCTGTCGAGGACGATATACAGGTCCCGGATCATGGCGGCTGCCTGCAGCAGGGCGTTTCGTACCTCCTCGTCGCTGCGCCATCCGCGTTCGATCGACAGGGCAACGGTGTGGAGGTCAACGAGACTGTCACGGCCGGGCCCGGATGGAATACCGATTGTTTCACGCATGTCGCGGATTGTTGTAACTGCCCGTTCGAGCATACGCCGCTTCTGATAGCCGTCGAGGTGATCTAGCCTGTTGGCGTCGCGGATGAGCTCGGCAATGAAACTGTTGGTCAGGGTCATGGGACGAGGGTGCCGGGTCGGCTGACGGGCGTCAATGCCAGACATTGGAGGTGAGTTACAGGCGCCGAAGTTGACGCCAGGCTGTAACGCCGATGCATCACGGTGCATGGGCGCCAAGCTGAGCTTGTTCGTCGAAGGGTTTCTGAAATATTCGTTTTTTATTATGGTTTTGATGGGTATTCCGTAAGTAAGACATGAGGATCGCGTCGTGCTGGCCTGTTGTTTTTGGATGGTCGATTGCCGATTGCAGAAATCTCTCTCTTTAGCATGTGATTGATCAGGTCCCGTGTCTTAGGCTGGAATGATGATTTCTCGCCGCATGGCTCGGTGAATAATTTGCGCGGTCTTTTCGGCTACACCGGCCTGTTCCGCGAAGGCTGGCCAGTTTTCGACCTCCGTATGCATTTCGCGGATAATTTCTTCGGCCTTTTTGGGCTTGAGGTCGCAGAAAATGCCGAACTGGATAAGATCGGACAGCTCGAAATGATCGCGTTTACCGTTCAGGCTCATCTGGTGCTGATGGGTCCAGCTTCCATCCGGATTGTAGGCATAGCTGACGTCGAACGCTGGTGACAGCCGCCATTCGCCCTTTCTATTCATCAGGAAGGCGATGTTCTTGACGTGGTCGTCCTGATTTCGGACGAGAATATTGAAAACCGCTCGGCGAAACTGTTGCTCGATGTCGTAAGCGGGAAGGCCGAGGAGCCGTATCGTCTCGACGGCCTGTTCGTAGGAATAAGCTCCCGCCGCGTTGAAATCATAGTGGCGCAAGGCTGCGAGCGACTGCATATGGAGCTTCTGGCCGTTGGCGGTGCGATCGAAGCGCTGCGTCATGAAATGGGATCGTCCGCCTTCGTGGTGGACGCGGCATTCGGTCATGTCGATGCCGGCGGCGCGAGCCAGGAGAAAGAAGCCGTACTCGATAAGGCCAAAGCCCTGCGGATCGGCCAACTCCTTGTCACGATTGTTGGAGATGCCGTCGAACTTCATGAGCCAATAGGTGAAACCTTCACCGGCTTTGACCTGACCGGATCGGAATTCGCCGGTTTGTTCATTCCATGCAAGGATAGCCTTGGCGCGCGCGCCGCCTGCGGACGTCCCGACGCGCAGGATCTCCTGCAGGGTTTCTTGGTCGTCATCGCCCTTGAGGATACCCGCAAGGTTGGCGCGATTGTTGAGGACTTCGTTGGCGAGTTTAGTCAGCGCATCGATCTCAAGGCGCTGGGATTTGCGCGGCCCTTTGAGGATTGTGGGATGAAACTCGAGCGCACCCATGCCGCGCGTACCGATATAACAAAGGCGCTCGACCGGATTGAAGCTGCCGGGTGCCCTTCCTTGGGTCACGAGCCATGTATCGATCAGAGTGTTGCCGAATTTGTCAGGGAGGGAGTCGGCGATCATGCCGGGCAAACCCTTGAAGGCGTCACGGGGCAAACCGGGGAATTCGTATGGGTCGGGGTGCAGCGGCATCATGATCGGTGCCAGTTCTATGGTGCTTTGGACGAACTCAGGCATGTATTGGAATACGCCGATCGCTCTGTCGTCGAGCCAACTAACTGCGCCGATATCTCTACCCCATAGGCGGACGGTCGCATCCGTCATTACTCATCCTCCTCGGCCCACGCCCAATCGCTGGCTTTTGGGGCTTCTGTCTGCGTTCGTGCGCGCCGCCGCTCGTGGCCGTCATGCTGGACTCGCTCGACCGGTCGAACGTCCGGGTTGGGGAGGATGTCGAGAATGCGATCGCCCAGGTTAAGTGCTCTCAATACGCGGAGAAGGGTATCGAGCGAGCTGTTCCGGCCAGCCTCCAACCGCTTGATGCTCGGTAGCGAAGCTCCGGCCTCCTGCGCCAGTCGTGCTTGGGTCAGGTTGCGACTGAGGCGAACCCGAGCCAACCTGGTGCCTAGATCACGCATGGTTGTTTCGATGCTGCCTGTCGGAGATTTTTTATTAGGAATCATAGGTGATCCTTTATAGCGAAATTCTTGGTAATCGTATCATATGTGATCCGTTATTACTAGGCGTTGCGGCGGAAAGGCATAGGATCAAAAATGATCCCTAATCGATGAATATGCAAATAAAGAAGCACTTATGATCCCTTATTTGTGAATAGTGAAATCAGGGGATTGGGAAATCCGAGCGGCGATGGGCTGCAGGCAGGCAACTGGCTGAATATTCGTCCGCCCGACCGCCGCGGCCCGTAGGGGATTCATCTGCCTGCGTAAGCGGATTTTTGCAGTTATGGATGCTTTGAAAGGCATTCGCTTTGGAATATTTTAACTATATTAATTCAATTAATACATATATTTGTATATTTATACTTTTTAGATAGAATAAATTTCCCATTGATGGATGGGGCGGGTGATTGGGTGGTTGCGGTTAAAATGGGAGGGGACGGCGCTTGCAAAACATATAATTTAGTTAGAGCAAAGCCTAAAACATATAAATAATTGTAAGCGCACCATTATTGAGGAAGGTGAAGGCTTTAATCGGCGGGCAGTCAATTTGGCACTGTGTAAATAGGTGATTTTATATAGATTTTTGCTGTGTGGCGGGTTTGTTTATAGATGAATCCGGAAGGGATCCGATTGGGAGGTGGATTGAAAAGGCGATGAAGATTGGATGCGATCGATCATAATAAC
>NZ_JAFLMZ010000017.1:0-19199 GCF_017313365.1 Agrobacterium sp. OT33
ACGAAGGAAGAAGGCGGCCGTCATACGCCGTTCTTCACGAACTACCGTCCGCAGTTCTACTTCCGCACGACGGACGTAACGGGCATCGTTACGCTTCCTGAAGGCACGGAAATGGTTATGCCTGGCGACAACGTGACCGTTGACGTCGAGCTGATCGTTCCGATCGCGATGGAAGAAAAGCTGCGCTTCGCTATCCGCGAAGGCGGCCGTACCGTCGGCGCCGGCATCGTGGCTTCGATCGTCGAGTAATTTTCAAACCCGCAAGGGATTGAAGAAAACCCCGCTGGAAACGGCGGGGTTTTTTATTGCCTGAAAGGATCAGCAGTCGATCCGGGTGACGTCGCCGTCCTGAAGATGGAAAAACGCATCCTGCGGCACATCGAGGCGCAGGGCTTCCTCTCTGGAAAGGTTTGCATAGACGCCGCGCAATATCCGGCTGGTTATGCCGTGGCAGATGACGATCGCGTCGCGGGCCTGTCTCTGTGTGATCGCCTCCAGGCTGCGGGCGACGCGGCTCCTCATCCTGTCGAATGTTTCGCCGCCCGGTGCATGGAAAAACCACTCGTAGCGATCCAACCCGTCGCGCATGCCGGGATATTCGTAGTCGATCTCGTAGTCCGTCATGCCATCCCATGCGCCCATGCCGATTTCCATCAGTCCGGGATCGAGAGTGATGCCGTCGATCATGCCGATTTCGCCCGCGACGATCTCGCAGGTCTGCCTGGCCCTGCCAAGCGGGCTGGAAAAAATATGCACTTCACCGGTTTCAACCAGCGTGGCGAGCCTGCGTCCCATCAGCATCGCCTGCCGCCGCCCCAGTTCCGTCAGCGGCGAATCGACCTGGCCCTGCCAGCGGCGGACGGCATTAAATTCGGTCTGGCCGTGACGGACGAGATAGATGCTCATGGGGTTTCCTGTGAAAGTGTTGAAGGCGGATCAATGCAATAGGGGGTGCATCAGGCAGGGCAGGGAAGTGCGCTGGCATATTTTGCCAGACAATGTGAAAAAACAAAAAACACACTTGCCATTCTTTTCCCTGCACCTTAAAGGAGCGCATACCGAATTGGCCAAGCGATTTAGCGGCCGGTTCGGGTGTCGAAGGGGTATAGCTCAGTTGGTAGAGCGGCGGTCTCCAAAACCGCAGGTCGGGGGTTCGAGCCCCTCTGCCCCTGCCACTTTCCATTCGCAAGCGCGGGCTTTCGCTGCATGGCAGATGGATGCCGGATTTCCGGCGAATTTCGCCGAATGTCGATTTCCTCTTGTTAAAAGTGGAATCGGTGTTTATGTAGGGTCAAAACAGACACGCGGTGCGTGGGGCTGATCAGTATCGGCTTTACGCGCCGTAATTGCGTGGGCAGTCAATGGCATCCAAAACCAATCCGTTTACGTTTCTGCAGCAGGTTCGCGCCGAAGCGTCAAAAATCACTTGGCCGTCGCGCCGCGAGACCATGATTTCGACGGCTATGGTGCTGGTGATGGTCATTTTTGCGGCTCTGTTCTTCTTTGCTGCGGATCAGCTCATCGGCTGGCTGCTCAGCCTGGTGCTGAACGTAGGCCGGTAACGGCGCGGTCGAAGGCCCGGTGGAAGGATCGAACGGAGAATAAAAATGGCAGCGCGCTGGTATATCGTTCACGCATATTCGAATTTTGAAAAGAAGGTCGCCGAGTCGATCGAGGAAAAGGCCCGCCAGAAGGGTCTGGATCATCTTTTCGAGAAAATCCTCGTGCCGACCGAAAAGGTCGTAGAGGTGCGTCGCGGCCGCAAGGTCGACAGCGAGCGCAAGTTCTTTCCGGGTTACGTGCTGGTGCGCGCCAACCTGACGGATGAGGCCTATCACCTCATCAAGAACACGCCGAAGGTGACCGGTTTCCTCGGTTCGGACAGCAAGCCTGTTCCGATCCCGGATTATGAGGCCGATCGTATCCTCGGTCAGGTTCAGGAAGGTGTCGAGCGTCCGAAGTCTTCGGTTTCGTTCGAGATCGGCGAGCAGGTTCGCGTTTCCGATGGTCCGTTCGCGTCGTTCAACGGCGTGGTTCAGGATGTCGACGAAGAGCGCTCGCGCCTGAAGGTGGAAGTTTCGATTTTCGGCCGCGCTACGCCGGTCGAGCTGGAATACAATCAGGTCGAGAAGGTCTGATTGGCGGGGCGAAGCCCCAAGCGCGTGGAAGGCAATCTGGCCCTTAAGCCGGGGCAGGGCGCCGCACCACGCAACCGCAGCCGCCGGAGCGATCCGGCTTGAGAGAGACCGGGTCACCGGTTTGAATTGAAAGGCAGAGAGATATGGCTAAGAAAGTTGCAGGCCAGCTCAAGCTGCAGGTAAAGGCCGGGGCGGCCAATCCGTCCCCGCCGATCGGTCCTGCACTTGGTCAGCGTGGCATTAACATCATGGAATTCTGCAAGGCGTTCAACGCTGCCACGCAGGAAATGGAAAAGGGTATGCCGATCCCGGTCGTCATCACCTATTACCAGGACAAGTCCTTCACCTTCGTCATGAAGCAGCCGCCGATGACCTACTGGCTGAAGAAGGAAGCGAAGATCACCTCCGGTTCCAAGACGCCTGGCAAGGGCGCCAAGGTCGGCTCCATCACCAAGGCTCAGGTCAAGACGATCGCTGAAGCCAAGATGAAGGATCTGAACGCAGCCGACATCGAAGGCGCAATGGCAATGGTTGAGGGCTCTGCCCGCGCCATGGGCCTGGAAGTGGTAGGTTGATCATGGCCAAGGTAGCAAAGCGCATTCAGAAGATCCGCGAAGGCGTGGATCCCAACAAGCTTTACGTTCTTACCGACGCCATCTCGATGGTCAAGGAACGTGCTGTCGCCAAGTTCGACGAAACCGTTGAAGTTTCGATGAACCTCGGCGTTGACCCGCGCCACGCGGACCAGATGGTTCGTGGCGTCGTCAACCTGCCGAACGGCACCGGCCGTGACGTTCGCGTCGCCGTCTTCGCCCGTGGCGCCAAGGCTGATGAAGCCACGGCAGCCGGCGCTGACGTTGTTGGCGCGGAAGAGCTGGTTGAAATCGTTCAGGGCGGCAAGATCGACTTCGATCGCTGCATCGCGACCCCGGACATGATGCCGCTCGTCGGCCGTCTCGGCAAGGTACTCGGCCCGCGTGGCATGATGCCGAACCCGAAGGTCGGTACGGTGACGATGGATGTTGCCGGCGCCGTCAAGGCGTCCAAGGGCGGCGCTGTCGAGTTCCGCGTTGAAAGGGCCGGTATCGTCCACGCTGGCGTTGGCAAGGCTTCGTTCGACGCCAAGGCTCTTGAGGAAAACATCAAGGCTTTCGCCGATGCGGTCATCAAGGCAAAGCCGGCTGGCGCCAAGGGCAACTATGTCAAGCGCGTCGCCATTTCCTCGACCATGGGTCCGGGCGTCAAGATCGACCCTTCGTCGGTTTCGGCTTAATCAATTCTCGCGCTTCCCAAGGGAAGTGTGAATAAAAGAATTTCCGGCTCCCAGGAGCCGGAGATTTCCGGGGAAACCCGGAACTCCTGTCCGAGATTGCGGGTGGCCATGTCTTTCGGGACTTGGCCTTAATCATTCAACCTGCATGAGACGGGTGAGGCTGGATTTGAGGCATCGAAACGATGCCTGACTGTCCGGTTCGAACCTGGTGTGCCTGTGCCTGAAGCCGTTTGCGGCGACAGAGCGGGGGACAGGATCCTCGAGCGTCGCTCGGGATCTTTGTAAAAAGGTCCCTTGGGGCAAAGGCAAACCCGACGGGTTCACATGTTGTGTTCCCGTCTACTGGAGACAGACAGTGGAAAGAGCGGAAAAACGCGAATTCGTCACGGAGCTGAACGAAGTCTTCAAGGCTTCCGGTTCGGTTGTCGTGGCCCACTATGCTGGTGTCACCGTTGCGCAGATGAACGACTTCCGTTCGAAGATGCGCGCTGCCGGAGGCACCGTCAAGGTCGCGAAGAACCGCCTGGCCAAGATCGCTCTTCAGGGTACGGAGTCGGAAGGGATGTCAGATCTCTTCAAGGGACAGACGCTGATTGCATACAGCACTGACCCGATGATCGCTCCGAAAGTCGTCATGGATTTCGCCAAGACCAACGACAAGGTCGTTGTTCTCGGTGGCGCCATGGGCGCAACCACGCTCAACGCCGAAGCAGTCAAGTCGCTTGCGACCCTGCCTTCGCTGGACGAGCTGCGTGCGAAGCTGCTGGGCCTTCTCAATGCCCCGGCAACCCGCGTCGCAACGGTTGTTGCAGCACCGGCAAGCCAGCTTGCCCGCGTGTTCTCGGCTTACGCCAAGAAGGACGAAGCCGCTTAAGGCGGTTTTTCGCTGTAAATATTCAAACTGGTTCGAACTGAACAAAAGGAACTATCAAAATGGCTGATCTCGCAAAGATCGTAGAAGACCTCTCCTCGCTGACCGTTCTGGAAGCTGCAGAACTGTCCAAGCTTCTCGAAGAAAAGTGGGGCGTTTCCGCTGCTGCTCCGGTAGCTGTTGCTGCTGTTGCCGGCGGTGCAGGCGCTGCTGCTGCTGCTGAAGAAGAAAAGACCGAGTTCGACGTTATCCTGGTTGACGCTGGCGCCAACAAGATCAACGTCATCAAGGAAGTCCGCGGCATCACCGGCCTCGGCCTCAAGGAAGCCAAGGACCTCGTCGAAGGCGCTCCGAAGCCGGTCAAGGAAGCCGTTTCCAAGGCTGAAGCTGCTGATCTCAAGAAGAAGCTTGAAGACGCAGGCGCCAAGGTTGACGTTAAGTAATCTTGCGATTGCTGGCGGGAAGGGGCTTAATGCCCCTTTCCGTCGTCATCGTTTTTAAAACTTATTACCCAAAAGCCGCTTGAAAACGGCTTTTGGGTAATGGGTTCTTCAAGAGAATGGTTCCGAACCGGCTCATCAAGGCAATCCGGCCTGATCGATCCGGGATATGGAACGAGATTGATGACACCCATTGCTTGACGGGATCGACTGGCCATCGGTTCCCGTCCGTTGCAGGCCCGGATGCAATTTTAAAGGAGCGACGATGGCTCAGACCCTTTCGTTTAACGGTCGCAGGCGCGTACGCAAGTTTTTCGGCAAAATTCCAGAAGTAGCGGAAATGCCGAACCTCATCGAGGTTCAGAAGGCTTCGTATGACCAGTTTCTCATGGTTGACGAGCCCAAGGGTGGCCGTCCCGACGAGGGATTGAATGCCGTATTCAAGTCCGTATTCCCGATCACCGATTTCTCGGGCGCCTCCATGCTCGAATTCGTATCCTACGAGTTCGAAGCGCCGAAGTTCGACGTCGAGGAATGCCGTCAGCGCGATCTGACCTATGCTGCGCCGCTGAAAGTGACGCTGCGCCTCATCGTGTTCGATATCGATGAAGATACGGGCGCGAAGTCCATCAAGGACATCAAGGAACAGTCCGTCTACATGGGCGACATGCCGCTCATGACCAATAACGGCACGTTCATCGTCAACGGCACCGAGCGCGTCATCGTTTCGCAGATGCACCGTTCGCCGGGCGTGTTCTTCGACCACGACAAGGGCAAGAGCCATTCTTCCGGCAAGCTGCTCTTTGCCGCGCGCGTCATCCCCTATCGCGGTTCCTGGCTCGATATCGAATTCGACGCCAAGGACATCGTCTATGCGCGTATCGACCGTCGCCGCAAGCTGCCCGTGACCTCGCTTTTGATGGCGCTCGGCATGGATGGCGAAGACATTCTGTCGACCTTCTACACCAAGGCTTCCTATGAGCGCGACGGCGACGGCTGGCGCATTCCGTTCCAGCCCGAGACGCTGAAGAACGCCAAGGTCGTCACCGACATGATCGACGCCGATACCGGCGAAGTCGTTGTCGAGGCCGGCAAGAAGCTGACCCCGCGCCTTATCCGCCAGCTTTCCGAAAAGGGCCTCAAGGCGCTGAAGGCGACCGACGAGGACCTGTACGGCAACTATCTGGCCGAAGACATCGTCAACTACGAGACGGGCGAAATCTATCTCGAAGCCGGCGACGAAATCGACGAGAAGACGCTTGGTCTTATCCTGCAGTCCGGCTTTGACGAGATTCCGGTTCTCAACATCGACCACGTCAATGTTGGCGCCTACATCCGCAACACGTTGTCTGCCGACAAGAACGAAAACCGTCAGGAAGCCCTGTTCGACATCTACCGCGTCATGCGTCCGGGTGAGCCGCCGACCATGGAATCGGCGGAAGCGATGTTCAACTCGCTGTTCTTCGATGCAGAGCGTTACGACCTTTCGGCCGTTGGCCGCGTCAAGATGAACATGCGTCTCGACCTCGACGCGGAAGACACCGTGCGCACGCTGCGCAAGGAAGACATCCTCGCGGTCGTCAAGATGCTGGTCGAACTGCGTGACGGCAAGGGCGAGATCGACGATATCGACAACCTCGGCAACCGTCGTGTCCGTTCGGTCGGCGAGCTGATGGAAAACCAGTATCGTCTCGGCCTTCTGCGCATGGAACGTGCGATCAAGGAACGTATGTCCTCGATCGAAATCGACACCGTGATGCCGCAGGACCTGATCAACGCGAAGCCGGCTGCTGCCGCCGTTCGCGAATTCTTCGGTTCCTCGCAGCTGTCGCAGTTCATGGACCAGGTGAACCCGCTTTCGGAAATCACCCACAAGCGCCGTCTTTCGGCTCTTGGACCGGGTGGTCTGACCCGCGAGCGCGCCGGCTTCGAAGTCCGTGACGTTCACCCGACCCATTACGGCCGTATTTGCCCGATCGAAACGCCGGAAGGCCCGAACATCGGTCTTATCAACAGCCTCGCGACCTTCGCCCGCGTCAACAAGTACGGCTTCATCGAAAGCCCGTACCGCAAGATCGTGGACGGCAAGGTTACGAACGACGTGATCTATCTCTCCGCCATGGAAGAGGCCAAGTATTACGTGGCACAGGCCAACGCGCCGCTCAACGACGATGGTTCGTTCTCCGAAGAGTTCGTCGTTTCCCGTCATTCGGGCGAAGTTATGCTCGCCCCGCGTGACAACATCAACCTGATGGACGTTTCGCCGAAACAGCTCGTTTCGGTCGCAGCGGCTCTCATTCCGTTCCTGGAAAACGACGACGCCAACCGCGCTCTCATGGGCTCGAACATGCAGCGTCAGGCCGTTCCGCTTCTGCGCGCCGAGGCACCGTTCGTCGGTACCGGCATGGAGCCGATCGTTGCCCGTGACTCCGGTGCTGCCATCGCGGCCCGTCGTGGCGGTGTTGTCGATCAGGTGGATGCGACCCGTATCGTTATCCGCGCCACGGAAGATCTCGATGCCGGCAAGTCCGGTGTTGACATCTATCGTCTGCAGAAGTTCCAGCGTTCGAACCAGAACACCTGCGTCAACCAGCGTCCGCTGGTTTCCGTCGGCGACGCCATCTCCAAGGGTGACATCATCGCGGACGGTCCTTCGACCGACCTCGGCGATCTGGCGCTTGGCCGTAACGCGCTCGTCGCGTTCATGCCCTGGAACGGCTACAACTACGAAGACTCGATCCTGATGTCGGAACGTATCGTTTCCGACGACGTGTTCACCTCCATCCACATCGAAGAATTCGAAGTGATGGCACGCGACACGAAGCTTGGTCCGGAAGAAATCACACGCGACATTCCGAACGTTTCGGAAGAAGCGCTGAAGAACCTCGACGAAGCCGGTATCGTTTACATCGGTGCGGAAGTTCAGCCGGGCGATATCCTCGTTGGCAAGATCACGCCGAAGGGCGAAAGCCCGATGACGCCGGAAGAAAAGCTTCTGCGCGCCATCTTCGGTGAAAAGGCTTCCGACGTTCGCGACACCTCCATGCGCATGCCTCCGGGCACGTTCGGTACGGTTGTCGAAGTCCGCGTCTTCAACCGTCACGGTGTGGAGAAGGACGAGCGCGCGATGGCTATCGAGCGCGAAGAGATCGAACGTCTGGCGAAGGACCGTGACGACGAACAGGCAATTCTTGACCGTAACGTCTACGGCCGCCTGATCGACATGCTGCGTGGCCACGTTTCCATCGCCGGTCCGAAGGGCTTCAAGAAGGGTGTCGAGCTTTCCAACGCCGTCGTCTCCGAATATCCCCGCTCGCAGTGGTGGATGTTCGCGGTCGAAGACGAGAAGGCCCAGTCCGAACTCGAAGCGCTTCGCGGCCAGTACGACGAATCCAAGTCGCGCCTTGAACAGCGC
The DNA here is from genome assembly GCF_017313365.1 of Agrobacterium sp. OT33. Lineage (NCBI taxonomy): Bacteria > Pseudomonadati > Pseudomonadota > Alphaproteobacteria > Hyphomicrobiales > Rhizobiaceae > Agrobacterium > Agrobacterium sp. OT33. The sequence continues at coordinate 8,138 of NZ_JAFLMZ010000017.1, forward strand.
TTCATGGACAAGGTCGAAAAGGTCCAGCGCGGCGACGAAATGCCTCCGGGCGTCATGAAGATGGTCAAGGTCTTCGTTGCTGTTAAGCGCAAGATCCAGCCGGGCGACAAGATGGCCGGCCGTCACGGTAACAAGGGCGTCGTCTCGCGTATCGTTCCGGTCGAGGACATGCCGTTCCTCGAAGACGGCACGCATGTCGACATCTGCTTGAACCCGCTCGGCGTGCCTTCGCGCATGAACGTCGGCCAGATCCTCGAAACCCACCTCGCATGGGCATGCGCAGGCATGGGCAAGAAGATCGGCGAGATGCTCGAAGAGTATCGCAAGACGATGGACATCAGCGAGCTTCGCAGCGAGCTGACGGAAATCTACGCGTCTGAAGCCAATGACGAGGTTCAGCGTTTCGACGACGACTCGCTGGTGAAGCTTGCCGAAGAAGCCAAGCGCGGTGTTTCCATCGCGACCCCGGTCTTCGACGGTGCGCATGAGCCCGACGTCGCCGCGATGCTGAAGAAGGCAGGTCTGCATGAATCCGGTCAGTCCGTCCTTTATGACGGTCGTACCGGTGAGCCGTTCGACCGCAAGGTCACCGTCGGCTACATGTACATGATCAAGCTGAACCACCTTGTCGACGACAAGATCCACGCTCGCTCGATCGGTCCTTACTCGCTCGTTACCCAGCAGCCGCTGGGCGGCAAGGCGCAGTTCGGCGGACAGCGCTTCGGGGAAATGGAAGTCTGGGCTCTGGAAGCATACGGCGCGGCCTACACGCTGCAGGAAATGCTGACCGTCAAGTCGGACGACGTGGCCGGCCGCACCAAGGTCTACGAAGCGATCGTCCGTGGCGACGATACCTTCGAGGCCGGTATTCCGGAGAGCTTCAACGTTCTCGTCAAGGAAATGCGGTCGCTCGGTCTTTCGGTCGAACTGGAAAACTCGAAGATCGAGAACCAGCCCGAAGACCAGCTGCCCGACGCGGCGGAATAAAAATGAGAGAGGCGGGCGCCTTCCGGGCGCCTGCCGGTTTCCCGTCAGCCCGGCTGGCGGGGGACACTTTCGCCGCATTGTGCGGTTAATCCGTATTTAAAGCTCTGGACGGCGACCCGGGAAGAAGCCGGTCCGGATGCAAACAGGGGCAGCAGCTAGCCTCTCAAGGAGACAAGGCATGAACCAAGAGGTCATGAATCTTTTCAATCCTCAGGTGCCTGCGCAGCATTTCGATTCCATCCGGATTTCGATCGCTTCGCCGGAAAAAATCCTGTCGTGGTCCTACGGCGAGATCAAGAAGCCGGAAACCATCAACTACCGTACGTTCAAGCCGGAACGCGACGGCCTTTTCTGCGCGCGTATCTTCGGACCGATCAAGGACTACGAGTGCCTGTGCGGCAAGTACAAGCGCATGAAGTACAAGGGCATCATCTGCGAAAAGTGCGGCGTCGAAGTGACGTTGTCGCGCGTTCGCCGTGAGCGCATGGGCCATATCGAGCTCGCAGCGCCGGTTGCCCACATCTGGTTCCTGAAGTCGCTTCCCTCGCGTATCTCGACCCTGCTCGACATGACGCTGAAGGATGTCGAACGCGTTCTTTATTTCGAGAACTACATCGTCACCGAGCCTGGCCTCACTTCGCTGAAGCAGAACCAGCTTCTGTCCGAAGAAGAGTACATGATCGCCGTCGACGAGTTCGGCGAAGACCAGTTCACCGCCATGATCGGCGCTGAAGCCATCTATGAGATGCTGGCTTCGATGAACCTCGAAAAGATCGCCGGCGACCTGCGTGCCGAACTTGCTGAGACCACGTCTGATCTCAAGCAGAAGAAGCTGATGAAGCGCCTGAAGATCGTCGAGAACTTCATGGAGTCGGGCAACCGTCCGGAATGGATGATCATGAAGGTCGTTCCGGTCATTCCGCCGGACCTGCGTCCGCTGGTTCCGCTGGATGGCGGCCGTTTCGCGACGTCCGACCTTAACGATCTCTATCGCCGCGTCATCAACCGTAACAACCGTCTGAAGCGCCTGATCGAGCTTCGCGCACCTGGCATCATCATCCGCAACGAAAAGCGCATGCTGCAGGAATCCGTCGATGCGCTGTTCGACAACGGCCGTCGCGGCCGCGTCATCACGGGTGCCAACAAGCGCCCGCTGAAGTCGCTCTCCGACATGCTGAAGGGCAAGCAGGGTCGCTTCCGCCAGAACCTTCTCGGCAAGCGCGTCGACTATTCCGGTCGTTCGGTTATTGTGACCGGTCCGGAACTGAAGCTGCACCAGTGCGGCCTGCCGAAGAAGATGGCGCTCGAACTGTTCAAGCCGTTCATCTACGCCCGCCTCGACGCCAAGGGTTACTCCTCGACCGTCAAGCAAGCCAAGAAGCTGGTTGAAAAGGAAAAGCCGGAAGTTTGGGATATCCTCGACGAGGTCATCCGCGAGCATCCGGTTCTGCTGAACCGCGCACCGACGCTGCACCGTCTGGGTATCCAGGCTTTCGAACCCATGCTGGTCGAAGGCAAGGCCATCCAGCTGCATCCGCTCGTCTGCACGGCCTTCAACGCCGACTTCGACGGTGACCAGATGGCTGTTCACGTGCCGCTTTCGCTGGAAGCCCAGCTGGAAGCACGCGTGCTGATGATGTCGACCAACAACATCCTGCATCCGGCGAACGGTCATCCGATCATCGTTCCGTCGCAGGACATGGTTCTCGGCCTCTATTACCTGTCGATCATGAACCAGAACGAGCCGGGCGAAGGCATGGCCTTCTCGGATATCGGTGAGCTGCATCACGCGCTTGAAAACAAGGTCGTGACGCTGCATGCCAAGATCCGCGGCCGCTTCAAGACCGTGGATGCCGATGGCAAGCCGGTTTCGAAGATTCATGAGACGACCCCTGGCCGTATGCTGATTGGCGAACTTCTGCCGAAGAACGTCAATGTGCCTTTCGACGTCTGCAACCAGGAAATGACCAAGAAGAACATCTCCAAGATGATCGACACGGTCTACCGTCACTGCGGCCAGAAAGACACGGTCATCTTCTGCGACCGCATCATGCAGCTCGGCTTTGCCCATGCCTGCCGCGCCGGCATTTCGTTCGGCAAGGACGACATGGTCATTCCGGACAGCAAGGTGAAGATCGTCGGTGACACCGAAGCTCTCGTGAAGGAATACGAACAGCAGTACAACGATGGTCTCATCACCCAGGGCGAAAAGTACAACAAGGTTGTCGACGCCTGGGGCAAGGCTACCGAAAAGGTCGCCGAAGAGATGATGGCACGCATCAAGGCTGTCGAGTTCGATCCGGAAACGGGCCGCCAGAAGCCGATGAACTCCATCTACATGATGTCCCACTCGGGCGCCCGTGGTTCTCCGAACCAGATGCGTCAGCTGGGCGGCATGCGCGGCCTGATGGCCAAGCCGTCGGGTGAAATCATCGAGACGCCGATCATCTCGAACTTCAAGGAAGGCCTGACCGTTAACGAGTACTTCAACTCGACCCACGGTGCCCGTAAGGGTCTTGCAGACACCGCCCTGAAGACCGCGAACTCGGGTTATCTTACCCGCCGTCTGGTCGACGTCGCGCAGGATTGCATCGTCAACTCCACCGATTGCGGCACCGACAAGGGTCTCACCATGACCGCCATCGTCGATGCCGGTCAGGTCGTCGCCTCGCTCGGCGCGCGTATCCTCGGCCGTACGGCGCTTGATGATATCGATCATCCGGTTTCGGGCGAAAACCTCGTCAAGGCCGGCACGCTCATCGATGAGGCCGATGTGGCCGTCATCGAAAAGGCGGGCATCCAGTCCGTGCGCATCCGCTCGGCTCTGACCTGCGAAGTGCAGGTTGGCGTCTGCGGCGTCTGCTACGGTCGTGACCTTGCACGCGGTACGCCTGTCAACATGGGCGAAGCCGTTGGCGTCATCGCCGCACAGTCGATCGGTGAACCGGGCACGCAGCTCACCATGCGTACCTTCCACCTTGGCGGTACGGCGAACGTGGTCGACCAGTCGTTCCTCGAAGCCTCTTACGAGGGCACGATTGCGATCAAGAACCGCAACATTCTGCGCAACTCCGAAGGCACTCTCATCGCGATGGGCCGTAACATGGCCGTCACCATTCTCGATGAGCGCGGCCAGGAGCGGTCTTCGCAGCGCGTTGCCTATGGTTCGAAGATCTTCGTGGATGATGGCGACAAGGTAAAGCGTGGCCAGCGTCTGGCAGAGTGGGACCCCTACACCCGTCCGATGATGACGGAAGTGGAAGGCACCGTTCACTTCGAGGACCTCGTCGACGGTCTTTCCGTTCTGGAAGCCACCGACGAATCCACCGGCATCACCAAGCGTCAGGTTATCGACTGGCGTTCGACGCCGCGCGGTTCGGACCTCAAGCCCGCGATCGTCATCAAGGACGCTTCCGGCGCGGTTGCGAAGCTTGCCCGTGGTGGCGAAGCCCGCTTCCAGCTGTCCGTGGACGCCATCCTGTCGGTCGAGCCGGGTTCGAAGGTCTCCCAGGGTGACGTGCTTGCACGTTCGCCGCTGGAAAGCGCCAAGACGAAGGACATCACCGGTGGTCTGCCGCGCGTTGCCGAACTGTTCGAAGCACGTCGTCCGAAGGATCACGCCGTCATCGCAGAGATCGACGGTACGATCCGCCTGGGTCGCGACTACAAGAACAAGCGTCGCGTGATGATCGAGCCTGCGGAAGACGGCGTCGAGCCGGTCGAATACCTGATCCCGAAGGGCAAGCCCTTCCATCTTCAGGAAGGCGACTACATCGAGAAGGGCGAATACATTCTCGACGGCAACCCGGCACCGCACGACATTCTGGCGATCAAGGGCGTGGAGGCTCTGGCTTCCTACCTCGTGAACGAAATCCAGGAAGTCTACCGACTGCAGGGCGTTGTGATCAACGACAAGCACATCGAAGTGATCGTTCGCCAGATGCTGCAGAAGGTCGAAATCACCGATGCCGGCGACAGCCAGTATATCGTCGGCGACAATGTCGACCGTATCGAGCTGGACGACATGAACGACCGTCTGATCGAGGAGGGCAAGAAGCCGGCATACGGCGATCCTGTTCTGCTCGGCATCACCAAGGCTTCGCTGCAGACGCCGTCCTTCATTTCGGCCGCATCCTTCCAGGAAACCACCAAGGTTCTCACGGAAGCTGCGATTGCCGGCAAGACGGACACGCTGCAGGGCCTCAAGGAAAACGTCATCGTCGGCCGTCTCATCCCGGCCGGTACTGGCGGCACCATGACGCAGATCCGCCGCATCGCCACCTCGCGCGACGACCTCATCCTCGAGGAACGCCGCAAGGGTACGGGCGCAGGCTCTGCGAACCAGATGCTGCAGGACATGACGGATCAGGTTCCGGCTGCGGAATAAGGTCAGGGCAGGGGCTTTTCGAAACCCCGCCAAAGTTCAGTGAAGGCGTCCGGAGCAATTCGGGCGCCTTTTCTTTGGGATGATGATGGCTTCGATCCGTTCCTCCGGCCTGTGAGTAGCGGCTTGTTTCAGTCCTGATCGCCGATGGTGTAGCGCGTCAGGACGGAAAGGCGGCGAACGAGATCAGTCTGGCCGGTACTGCCCGTCTTCGCATAGATCGACTTGGCATTGCTGCGCACCGTCTCATGGGAAATCTGCAATTGCCTGGCCACGGAGGGGAGAGAAAGCCCCTTCATGATTTCAAGCGCAACGCGGGCCTCGCCTCGGGTAAGGTCGTAAAGCCCCTTCAGGAGCGGCGTCGCATCGAAGACGGCGTCCGATGGCTGTGAGATCAGCATGATGGCCGAGCCATGCGGCGAGAGGTCCAGCGCGTCCCTGCGCAGCGGTATCACATGCAGGATGCAGGGACTGTCCTCGGTCGGCAGGGGGAAGGAGCCGACGTTGTGTCCGGCAAGTGCCTTGTAAAGCAGCCGGTTTACCCTTTCGTCGGAGATCAGGATTCGGTCGCGGGCGCGGGTGGAAATGGATTTCTGGATCGTTTGAAACAGCGTGTTGGCGGAAAGGACACGTCCGCTTGCCTGAAGCACGGCAGCCGGCGCGCCGATCGCGTTGAGGCCGAGCGTCATCGTATCCGCCTTCTGGCGCTGCAGCCGGGTCGCGAGGGTGAGGCTGCGGGCGATATGCGGCCTCAATCCGCCGAGCGCGGCCATGGTCTCCGGGCCGATGACGCCGCTTTCAAGCTTGCGTTCGAAAAGAACCGTCATTTGCGGGTGGTCAGGTGGCGCGACCTGTGTTGCCGCGCCATATCCCAGCCCGCGGGGCATGAGGAAGTCGCGCACGATCGGCAGTCCCGCCCATTCATCATGGGTGAAGACGTCGAAGTCGTGCACGAAGGAAAACTGTCCCTCGCGAATGGCGCGGGTGAGGCGGTCATTGCGGTGATTCCAGCCGCCTTCCATGAAGGCCTGCATCAGTTCCTGCAAATTGGGGGTGAAGAGCCAGGCTTCCTCCTCTCCCTTGCCCCAGGTGAGGGCGCCGCCCCAGAAATCCAGCCGATGGCCGATTGCGGCGATGACATCCGCCCAGCGGTCAGGAAAAAGCGCCGCTTCGTAAATGTCGTCTATGATATCTTCCGAAAATATATTATCCAACCCGCCACCGTCATTTCATGCCGGGTATAATATAAGGCTATATTTATCTATTATTCAACGGAAAATGGAATAATACTACTAAACTTAAAGTATATAATCTATAAGTGACTTAATATGTTGACCAGTCTGCCAAAGGGGTCGCGCAGGAAAAGGCGGCGCACGCCCCAGCTTTCATTGGCCGGGCCGTATTCTATCGGTAGTTCCGCCTTTAATATCCTGGCGTGAATCTCGTCGAAATTGTCGACTTCGATGGAGATATCGGGAACGGCCGTGCCGGAGCCGCCTTCGCGGGCGAAGCTGATCTGGGCCATTGTCTCCACCGGGCTCGCATAGGTCACGATCCAGCCGTGATCCATGGCGATGGTCATGCCGAGAATGTCGCGATAAAAGGCACCCGCCCGCGCAGGGTCGGGTGCCGCAATATTGGTGACGATGCGCCTCACCGTCATGGGCGGCGTCTCAGGCGAAACGGATGATGGCCACTTCGCCTTCCAGTGCGCCCTGATAGGCGGAGGCGTGCGGTTCCTCATCCGGAATGTCGGTCAGCATGCCGATCTGGTCGAGGTCCGCTTCGATGAAACCTTCCTCGGAAAGTGCGTTCAGCGTTTCGCGGACGGCGGTGTCGTCGTCCGGCGCCCGGAGGATGACGTGGATGTCGATGCCTTCCGAGTTATCGGTCTCGTAGGCCTTGCCGATGACGATGAAGACCATCGGCTCGTCGCGTCCATTGTCGTTGTCGGGGAGGTTGCTCATGACGCGGTTCCTTGATCTGTCGTTGCTGTATATGCGGCGGACCGGAATCGGTCCTGCACTTGGCGAGCCAGCTTCTGGCCGCTTGAGGGAATCAATAGACGGATTTTATGAAAAGCCAAAGGGCGGAGGTCAAAATCGCGGCCTTCGGCGCAGACTTATGTTACAAGGAGCGGGAAATGGCCTGCGGGCGGGCTTTGTGGCCGCGGGTGGCGGCGCAAAATGTGGATTCGCCCTTGACGAAAGCTGGCTAAAACAGTAGTACGCCCGCCATCGGAGCCTCTGTGGGTGCTGGCCGTTCGGAAAGCTTTTTCCCGAACATCATCTCAAACGGGTCTCCATTGCACGTAGAAGACACGAATGTTGCACGCAAGACGCCTCATCCGGTGTCCTCTGCTCTTGGTGGTCCATCCGTGAAACCGGATCGGGCCACGTTTTGCGCATGAGGATATATGCGTGCATCGTCGCCGGCAACGGCATAGCCGCCACCCGTGAGGGTGGCTAAAGTAGTTTTTGCAAGGGATGGTTATATGCCTACCGTAAACCAGCTGATCCGCAAGCCTCGCCAGGCACAGGTAAAGCGCAACAAGGTTCCTGCCCTGCAGGAAAACCCGCAGAAGCGTGGTGTTTGCACCCGCGTTTACACGACGACCCCGAAGAAGCCGAACTCGGCTCTGCGTAAGGTTGCCAAGATTCGCCTCACCAACGGCTTTGAAGTCATCGGCTACATTCCCGGCGAAGGTCACAACCTTCAGGAACACTCCGTGGTCATGATCCGCGGCGGCCGCGTAAAGGACTTGCCGGGTGTGCGTTACCACATCATCCGCGGTGTTCTCGATACCCAGGGCGTCAAGAACCGCAAGCAGCGCCGTTCGAAGTACGGTGCGAAGCGTCCGAAGTAATTTCGGCAACAACACAATCAGGCGCTGCGCGAGGTTCTCCGCGTGGTATAGCGTCAATAACATTGAGAGACAAAAAGTATGTCCCGTCGCCATAGTGCAGAAAAGCGTGAGATCAACCCGGATCCGAAGTTCGGTGATCTGGTCGTCACCAAGTTCATGAACGCCATCATGCTTCACGGCAAGAAGTCGGTTGCAGAAAGCATCGTTTACGGCGCGTTCGACGTCGTTCAGGGCAAGACGAAGCAGGAGCCGCTCACCGTGTTCCACTCCGCCCTCGACAACGTTGCCCCGCACGTTGAAGTGCGTTCGCGCCGCGTTGGTGGTGCGACATACCAGGTTCCGGTCGACGTTCGTCCGGAGCGCCGTCAGGCTCTCGCCATCCGCTGGCTGATCACTGCTGCGCGCAAGCGCAACGAAACGACCATGATCGATCGCCTTTCCGGCGAACTCATGGACGCTGCGAACAACCGCGGCTCTGCCGTCAAGAAGCGTGAAGACACGCACAAGATGGCCGACGCCAACCGCGCATTCTCGCATTACCGCTGGTAATCTTAACCGGTCGCATATCGAAAGGCAGTCCATTATGGCTCGCGAATATAAAATCGAAGACTACCGCAATTTCGGTATCATGGCGCATATCGACGCCGGCAAGACGACGACCACCGAGCGTATTCTTTATTACACCGGTAAGTCGCACAAGATCGGCGAAGTTCACGATGGCGCAGCCACGATGGACTGGATGGAGCAGGAGCAGGAGCGTGGTATCACCATCACGTCTGCTGCGACCACGACCTTCTGGAAGGGCCGTGACGGCAAGACCCGTCGCTTCAACATCATCGACACCCCCGGCCACGTTGACTTCACCATTGAAGTCGAGCGTTCGCTGCGCGTTCTCGACGGCGCTATCGCGCTGCTCGACGCCAACGCCGGTGTTGAGCCGCAGACGGAAACCGTCTGGCGCCAGGCCGAGAAGTATCATGTTCCGCGCATGATCTTCTGCAACAAGATGGACAAGACCGGCGCTGACTTCTACCGCTCGGTGGAAATGATCAAGACCCGTCTCGGCGCCACCGCTGTTGTCATGCAGCTGCCGATCGGTGCTGAGACCGAGTTCAAGGGCGTTATCGACCTGGTCGAGATGAATGCTCTCGTATGGCGCGACGAATCGCTCGGCGCCCAGTGGGACGTCGTCGAAATCCCCGAGGACATGAAGGCCAAGGCTGAAGAATATCGCGAAAAGCTGATCGAGACCGTTGTCGAGATCGACGAAGAAGCGATGGAAGCCTACCTCGAAGGCAACTATCCGGATAACGACAAGATTCGCGAACTCGTTCGCCGCGGCACCATCGACGTGAAGTTCCACCCGATGTTCTGCGGTACCGCGTTCAAGAACAAGGGCGTTCAGCCGCTTCTCGACGCCGTTGTCGACTACCTGCCTTCGCCGCTGGACATTCCGGCGATCAAGGGCATCGACGCCAAGACGGAAGCCGAAATCGAGCGTCACGCTGACGACTCCGAGCCGCTTTCCATGCTTGCGTTCAAGATCATGAACGACCCCTTCGTCGGTTCGCTCACCTTCGCACGCATCTACTCGGGCAAGCTCGAGAAGGGCACGTCTGTCATGAACACGGTCAAGGACAAGCGCGAGCGCGTCGGCCGTATGCTGCAGATGCACTCCAACAGCCGTGAAGACATCGAAGAAGCCTATGCAGGCGACATCGTTGCTCTGGCCGGTCTGAAGGAAACCACGACGGGCGACACGCTCTGCGATCCGCTGAAGCCGGTTATCCTCGAGCGCATGGAATTCCCCGAGCCGGTCATCCAGATCGCGATCGAGCCGAAGACCAAGGGCGACCAGGAAAAGATGGGCCTCGCGCTCAACCGTCTGGCTGCAGAAGATCCGTCCTTCCGCGTCAAGACCGACGACGAATCCGGCCAGACCATCATTGCCGGCATGGGCGAACTTCACCTCGACATCATCGTCGACCGTATGCGTCGCGAGTTCAAGGTTGAAGCAACCGTCGGTGCTCCGCAGGTTGCCTACCGCGAAACGATCACGCGTCAGCACGAAGAAGACTACACGCACAAGAAGCAGTCCGGTGGTACCGGTCAGTTCGCTCGCGTGAAGATCATCTTCGAACCGAACCCCGAAGGCGAAGACTTCAAGTTCGAATCCAAGATCGTCGGTGGTGCCGTTCCGAAGGAATACATCCCGGGCGTTCAGAAGGGTATCGAAAGCGTTCTGTCTTCCGGTCCGCTGGCTGGCTTCCCGATGCTCGGCGTCAAGGCGACGCTGGTTGACGGTGCATTCCACGATGTTGACTCGTCGGTTCTCGCCTTCGAAATCGCATCGCGCGCCTGCTTCCGTGAAGCAGCCAAGAAGGCTGGTGCACAGCTTCTCGAGCCGATGATGAAGGTCGAAGTTGTAACGCCGGAAGATTACGTCGGTGACGTTATCGGTGACCTCAACTCCCGCCGTGGCCAGATCCAGGGCCAGGAGAGCCGTGGTATCGCCGTTGTCATCAACGCGCATGTTCCGCTCGCGAACATGTTCAAGTACGTCGACAACCTGCGCTCCATGTCGCAGGGCCGCGCACAGTACTCGATGACGTTCGACCACTATTCGCCGGTTCCGTCGAACGTGGCGCAGGAAATCCAGGCAAAGTACTCCGGTCAGAAGTGATCGGGGTACGCCCCACCGAATTTTGAAGATTATTCCCGTCAAGGGACAAGAATGGAGAGCCACTAATGGCAAAGAGCAAGTTTGAGCGGACGAAGCCGCACGTCAACATTGGCACGATCGGTCACGTTGACCATGGCAAGAC
>NZ_JAFLMZ010000018.1:0-18050 GCF_017313365.1 Agrobacterium sp. OT33
CCAAATGCTAGGAGGGCATATGAATGACGGAACAGACACCGGATGAGGTTGCAGCTCTTATAAGTGAAGCTGAAAACAAGGCGCACCATTCACTCGCCATTCGAATGTCGAAGCTGGAAGAGCTGGCGACAGACTTGCGGGGATTGGTCTCAACACTTTCTGATAAAGAGCAGTTCGAGCCTGCCATATGGCAACGAGGCTGCGATGAAATCGGCGAAGGTGTTGCAGAGCTAAAAAAGGAATGGCGCAACCTCCAATTATTGGATGGCCGGGAGATTCTGCGCCACCTGAAAAAATTGGAGATCTATCCAGCGGCACAAGTGGCCCTGTCGAGATTTAGACAGAAACTTGCAATACGGCCCCCGGAAATGGTGATGTTTTATAACGAATATAGAACATTCAAGCGCCGATTTTTCGAAGACAGAGTGATCTTTCTCGATATCGACGGCGTGCTTCTGACTTTTCGAAATTGGATTAGCCCGGATAATCTCGGGTTCGTGCTGTCGCCAGTCGAGGAACGAATTGGGGACCTTCAACTAGACGTGGGCTGCATCGCCTTGATCGCTAGATTGTGCGATTTGACTGATGCGAGCTTAGTCCTGGCATCGACATGGCGAAAGACATGGCCGCATGGTTACGAGGCGTTGTTAGATCGTCTGGTAGCGCAGGGCTTGGGGCGCGAGCTTTGGCATGAAGATTGGATGCTGCCTGTTCTCCCCGGCCGTCACAAAAGCCACGAGATGGCGAGCTGGACGGACGGCCGAAGCAATGTCGTTGCGCTCATCATAGATGATGAACTGCCCGCCGATCCTCAACCATTGCACGCCAGCAAAGCGGCATTTTTAGAGATTTCCACGCGGGAAGGCTTCGGATTCTATAACTATGTTGACGCTTTAAAATTCTTCGAAGTCGAGGATAAATCGGCAAAAATTCCGGCCACTCTCCCGCCGAGAGGCGCGCAATCCTACCCCACTATGGCGAGCGGGGGACCGTCCCGGCGGCATCACGCAAGCCCTCGACCATCGGCCAGTTAACCCGCCCCCTTCGGCCCTACAGCCCTATGTGAGAGAGCGGGCCTACGGGGGCTAGTCGTCGGTGGATGCCGATCTGTTTTTTTCAGTCTCGATCACGCGCGCGATAGTCGCTTTCCCGACGCCGTACATTTCCGCAAGGTATCTTTGGCTTTCGCCTGCCGCAGCCCGCGCCTTGATCTCCTGTCGCTGTCCGGGCGTCAGTTTCAATTTCCGGCCGAGCTTGACACCTCGTGTAACGGCCAGCGCTCGACCTGCCGAGGTGCGCTCGATCATCCGGGCGCGTTCCCATTTCGCGGCAATGCCAAGGACCGCTAGCACCACGTCCGCCAGTTCCGAGGTCGTGTCCACAATAGGTTCGTTCAAAGACCGGAATCCGGCTCCGGCTTCCTTCACCTCGTGCAGGATGTTGAGTAGATCGCGCGTGTCACGAGCCAGCCTGTCCACGGCAACGACCATCAGCGTGTCGCCTGAAGCAAGAGCTTTCAGCGCGCGGCGCAGCTCCGGCCGGTCAGCTTTCGCCCCGCTAACCTTCTCAAGATAGATCGGATCGCACCCCGCAGCCTTGAGCCGTTCGACTTGGCCGCTGAGGTCCTGTCCTGCTGTGGAGACTCGCGCATATCCATAAAACATGCGGTCTATTTCGGACCAGAATTTCGGCCCGCGCAACCCATTGAATTTAAAGGGTTTGAAAAGTGGTCCGTAATTCTTGATTTTCGGACCAGTTAGGCACAGAATCCCTTCGTGAACAAGGAACGGGTGCCATGCTTGAGAGAGTGCAGGAAATTGTAGGGTCGGCGGAGGTTACAGCCTACGAAAGGGTTGCCCTTTATGAGGATCGCGACCAGATCGAGACGGAAGCGCTTTATCACGGCGAAGACGGTTACTTCCTTGTGGTTGAAAACACTCTTTTCGCCATCTCGCAGCATGCAGCGTTTTCGTGGCTGAATAGGCGCGGCTTCTATGAAATAGTGCTCGCCATATATTCGGAGATCGAGGGCGCGGAGATTAGGTTGCCGGAAGGAGATTATTTAAATGAGCTTGTTCAATCGGAAAAAATCGGAAAGCCCTGATAAGCCGATCCGTGAGCATTTCGACCCGGCGTTTTTCGACGGGACACGCCTGAAACGGGACGTTGACCTACCGGTCGGCCACCTTGCTAATCTCTTGGTACATTCTGAAATTCGACGGCTCGACACCAACGACCGCCTTGACCAGCTCATCGAGCTACAGCGCGAAACCCTCGAAACGCAGAAGGCCATCCTAGACGAGCTGCGCAAACGGTGATGCTCAGCCGTTCCGCTCTTTGACTATCTCTGCCTTGGTCGCGAGCACCTGCCGCAGTACCCTTTGATAGTCGCATTCGTCACATAGCCACGGTGCGCCGTAGTGCAGGCTTCGAGGGGTTGCATGCGCCTCCCCACAATCCAAGCAGTTGACGCCCTTGCCCTCGCACTCGCCACAAAGGCCGACTTCGTAGTGCCCCTTGTCTCCATCTTCGGCCCAAAATTCGCGGTATCGCGTGCCATGGCCGCAGCGGGTGCTAAAGCCGAGTATCAGCATTTGCACCCCTCCCCGATCAGCCGTCCATTTTGCAATAGTGCTTGACGAACGGCTCCCCAGAGATCGCGAACGATAAGCCTAATCGGCCCACTCGTTTCACTGTACCTTTCGCGGGTCCGCTGTCCCCTTCACTTTCGCGATTGATCGTAAAAGGGATTACGCCGCCTTTGCTTTTTTGCAGGACGACATTTCCAGTCAGAGCCGAAACGTCCTGATTGTCTTCCCAACGGTTGCCGGAAATCTTCAAGTCTTCGCTTTTGTTTCGGGTCTCGAATAGCTCCGAAGCGAAGAACCTCTGGCAGTCTTCATCATTGCGGGGGCCTCTGTCCATCTCGGCTGCTGTTGCCGCCTGATAGAAGGCATAGTGGCCGTCGAGCGTGTTACTTGCACCGGCAATCGCCGGGGCGGTAAGAAGAGTCAGCGCGGTGAGCGTCGCGGAGATCCTCATAGGCCATCCCCGTTCCGCGTCATCAGCAAGAGCATGTGCGCAATTGCGCTATCGGTGCGGCCTTGGAGATTTTGTGCGCTCGAGGACGCCGCGCGCAGCTCGAGGGCGTTCTGACGGGTCATGTTGATGGCAAGCGACCGCAGATCGGCGTCCGCATTCGCCACAGCGCTCCCCGAGCTGGTCATGTAAGTGCCGTCGCCCGATGCCATTGTGTTCGTGTTCACGCTTTCGCCGGAGCTGGTCGGGGTCTCCGCGACGGTCTGGCCGGGTGTGCAGGTATTGGGAAGGGACTGACTGCGCCCGGCGCGAACCGCCGCCATGCCGATGACCGGTATACGCTCCTTCAGGTAGCGCTCCGGGTTCACGTAGAACCACGTTTTAGGCGATGCGGCCTTGAGAGAGTCCGCCGTGGCGTATCCGTTCGGATCGCGCTTTCCCCCACCCTCTGGAAAGGCGCAATCGTCGGTGCTGGACCCCGGCACGCACTTTGTGGCCGAGACCGCGCTTGCGGGCACCTGAACCTCGAAATGCAGATGCGGCTTTCCGGCCGACTTGTTGTCCCCGATCTTGGCAATCTCCTCCCCCGCCTTCACGTCCCTTGAATCAGGCCGTGAGTAAGAATGCAGATAGAGCGTGCGGAACTGATCGCCCGTCACCATCACGCCCATGCCGCCCAGAGTGAGCTTGCCGTCATGAGCAGCAAAGAGCTGCTGTCCGTTGGAGGCTTGGCCTACGGCATCCTTCGGATAGATATCCGATCCGCGATGCCAGCCATTGCCAGCGCCAGCACCTGGGCGATCCCATGCGCCATATTCCGAGAAGATAACAGGGCTGGTGACGGGGTGCGCCGCCAAGCAGGACCCGGCCCCGCCGCTCCCCTCGCCGCCTGTGCATTGCTCGTTGACCTGATTTTCTGCGAGGTAGGTTCCGGCGCATGTGCCGTTCCCGTCTACCGCGTCGGAGCCGGTGCCCTTGTTGGTGCAGTCGCCCCCACTCGACAGCCAGTATTTCAGACCGCCAGCACCGACGAGGTGGCTACCGGCGATCAGCCCGGCACGGGTCACGGGAACGCCGTTGATGGTCTGGCCGATGTATTGCTGCCAGTTCCCGAGGTAGCTCAGGTTTTTCTCGCCATAGGCGAGGAAGGCGTTGTCCTGTGCAGTCGGATTCGACAGGTAATCGTCTAGCGATTTCACGCCATCTTTGCCGGTCCAGTTGCCACCGGCATCCATGTAACCGGCATCCTGCAGGGCTTCGTCGCCCATCTGATAGGCGCCGTAGAACCCGTTCCCGGTGTTGGTCGTGTAGTTGCCGGAGCCTTCTGACTGACGGATGTTATTCATGAAGCCGCCGCAGTCCGTTGCGGTGGGTTGAGCGTTCCGGGCTTCGGTCAGGGCGGTTGTCGCCAGCAATATGCCGACTACGAAAGTGGAGCGTCGTAGCATCATGGCAGATCGGCCCCCTTCCCGCAGATGGTCAATCGGCCGTCCGTCACGTCGAGATCATTGAGCGCTCCGCAGGCCGTAAAGGGCTTGCCCGAGGCGGCGACCTTGTAGGAGGGCGTGAGGCGCTGAATGATCCACGTGCATTCGTCCGGCCTGCATGACTCGGCCGAGCGGAACGACGAAACGAGATATTGAGCCTCCCCCGCTTTGAACAGGCCATAGGAGAAGCTGTAAGCCCGCTCGCCAACGGCCTTGATTTCAGAAACCCACACGTCGCGCATGATCAGCCCGATACCGTTTGACGGGTCTTGGCTTTCCGGCGCTCGTAGCTTGGTAAGTGTCAGAGGATCAGCGAAGGCGGACCCTGTGAAAGCGGTAAAAAACAAAACCGCTGCGCTGAAAGCAGCATTCCGCATCGATCCATAACACATCATTTTTGGGTGCCTCCTAGGTTGCCTTGCGATTTGCCTCTGCTGAGATTTGCGATTGCCCTCGTGGTTCCTGAGAGGCTTCCGCGAGCGCGAGAGTTGCCGATTGCAAGACCGGTAGCCATTCCAGCCGCAGGGCTTCCAAGAGCGCTTTCTGACCGTCCTCCCAACGACCCGACGAAGCGAGAAGCGCCTGTTTCGATGGCTTCGGTGACCATATCTGCAACCCCGTCAATGAGACCGCAGCAGATGCTTACGAGTGTGACGGCGAGGGACATGTAGATGAGGAAGCCGCCAAGGGCTAAGGCGATGTTGCCAGCCCCTGCCATCATGCCTCCCGCATTGGAAGCAAGGACAGTAAAACTGTTCGCTGCCAAGAAATTGAGAAAGTCGAGGCCAACCCGCATCAGGATCATGCAGAACACGAGGCCCACAATGATCAGCGCGGGCCGCACCAGAAGCACGAGCAACACATTGAGCGCACGCGCAAAGCCCGTCCCGGAAAGGCTTCCATCCCGATTGGGATAGAACATTTTCATAATCCAAAACGGCGATGTGATGATGGTTTGCACTGCAAGGATGAACCAAGACAAAGCAGCAAGGAAGAAATAAACCAGCGGCATGAAAGGCACGATAACTGCCAATGCGAAACCGATGGCAACGAATGCCCAGCCTATCGGCCCGATAAGGGCTACGAGTTCGCCTACGATCATGGTTGCAGGATTAGGAATGTTGGCGGCAATCGATCCGCCAGTAGCGACCGTCAAGATTCCTAGCCCATAGGTCAGAATTTTTCCGCCAGTCGCTTGAAGCTCGGGGATTGGATCGACCCAACCTTGACCGTCCCACGGCTTCACGTCAGCCAAGTCGAGCATTATATCGTTAAGCCATTTGGATGCAGACACGCCACCCGCGTTTGTCCCGCCAATTGTTGCCGAGTTCACGCCTTGAATTGCGGTGTTTTGGGCTGCGTTACGGAAGGCGGGAGCGATCTCAGCGAGTGCGAGCGTGTCGCGCTTATAATCATCGAAGAAAACTTCCAGTTCATTTGAACATCTGTTTTCAAACCAACCCCCGCAGCCAAAGGCTTTGCGCAGATCCTCTACAGGTTGATTGCTCGCCACCTCGATGCCTCCCAACCCAAGCTGAGAGAGAGACGTAGTCGCGTTGACCAGCACACGTTGGTAGAGGACAGCATAAAGCCAGCCGTTTTGCTGGTTTCCTGACATTGCCGAGATAGCATGTTGTTTGAACTCAGCCGGGGCTTGTTTCAAAGCTCCCTGCATGGACGTTTTTGTGCCATCAATCGTTTTAGTCACAGCAGCCTGAATGGCGTTCAACTGGTCTTGTCCGCGCAACCGTGGCGCATTGTTTGGGAAGAGCTTTTGATAGAGGCTGTCGCCTTCGGTGCGGATTGATTGCAGCAGAGCGTCAGCACCCGCCTTCGAGGCTTGCGCCTGAAAACGAGCGCTGGCTCTAGACAGTTCGGCTTGGGCGGCAGTGTTGCCGGGCGTAAGGGTTCCGCCTGACTGGTTTTCCAGTTGTTTCCGCTCGGAAGCGTAGGACACGCTAACGGAGCCACACAGGCCCGCACTCGAATTTAGGCCCTCTCCGGCTTGATAGGTCAAAACGGTTTGTGTGTATCCGTCTTCCGCAGAGAGAAAAGTGGGCGGCGGGCTGACGGTGGTGACGGAGCCATCTTTGACCGCTGCCAGAGATGAAGTCCCCTTTGTGATCGCGACCCGGCAGACCTCTCCGGCGACACGTGTTGCAAGGCCCGCCGCGATTTGCTCACGCAGCGCCTTTTCGGTCGAGGGTTCGGAATAAAACCAGCCATCATCCGGCTTGCTGGCAAACGCCGCGTTGACCGTGTTGGCATTGGCCATTCCGCTGGCCGCGATTTTCCACGTGCTATCACCGAGGCCAACAGACCAGACGGTAACTTGCATCGTTGCCATTTGCAGAGCGCTAAAGCCATTGAAAGCCGGAAAGCACAGAATTGCGCCCAAAGCCGCGCCGATCAGCGTCCAAGGCGCGTTCATGCGCCGCCCGCCCGCCTCGCCATCGTTCGCCGTGTCCAGCAGCGCCACGAAAATGAGGTAGGTCGCAACCACTGCGATCACGGCGAGCATGGCCCAATTCAAAGTCTCAATGAGCTGGGCAAGGATGTCGTTGGTGTTGTCGCAACTACCCCCGGCCGAAGCAGCAGCGCCGCCGCCCGCTGTCCAAATGTAATCGAAAGTGCATCCGACCAAACGGCGCAGGAAAATCAGCGCTGCGCTTTGGTCTTCTGGTGTGAATAGGCCTGAAATGTCGTCTGGCTTTGCCATTCGCTTCCCCGCTTTCACATTGTTCTTGGTTCGAGGAACAATGTATTAATCGCTTAAATACGGATATTTTAGCTGATCGGAGAATCACGAGCCACAATAGTTTCACAGTGTTTTCAAATAAAAAAACATTGTCGAATGTCAAAACGAGGATGATTACTAAGGAATTTTAGGTGCAATTGCCAATTGAACTTTATTTCTCAAATCTTGTGTGGCCTAAATAGGCGTGCCGATTGGTTCGTTACGGAGGCACACATGACTTTGCTAAAGCCGAAAATCATCAAGTCCGAGCATAGATACGCTGCGGCGGCAGCACGCGGAGCGTTCGCCCTTGATCGGGCCGCTTGCCCTCACTGCGGTTCCGGTTCGCTTCACCCGACAGCCGATAGAGAGCTACGGCGGTGTGACGGTTGCGGATCGAGCGTGAGCCTCGACGAGCTGGCAAGTCATCATGGAGAGTGGTTGAGCGAAACAGCCGCGCAGCGTCAGGACCATTTCAGGCGCAGCGCCCGCATCCTGATGCAGTTCGCAGCGCTTGGCCTTGCCCTGTCAGCCGGGGCGAGCCTCTATGCAGGATCATCGCAGATGGTGTTTGCGGCCAGCCTGTTGGCGCTCCCGGTGTTCGCCGGAGCCTTTGCTATGCGTTACAGGGCATGGCAGGCCGCTACGGGCCGTTTCTACGAGGCTCAGGCCCCTTTCGGTGACTTCATGCGCGACGAACTGCGCGGCCTCACAGGCGGGCGCGGATGACATTTAGCGGCTCTGATGACGCGAAAATCACCCGATCAAAAATGCGGGGTTGCGTCATTCATGGAATCGCAGTTACAACTAACTCCATGAGTCGTAACGCTATACCAGTCAAAGAGAAGGTCGCCGCCCATCGGGCGCGGCAGCTCGCGTCTGGCCGTGTGGCACTCAATACCTACGTTCCGGGTGAGCTGATCGAGGCAATCGACCAGATCAAGGAGCAACGGGGTGCGCCGTCGCGTATGCCGATCATCGAAGAAGCTTTGAGGTTCTATATCGAGAACGCACCGAGGGCATAACGAAAAACCCCCAACCGCGCCAACGGTAAGGGGTTTTTGGATCTAGGAACCGGCTTTGTTGGGCCAGCAATGCAGCTCCCAACATAGTCGAGAGATGACCGGCCTGCAAGACGTCTGTCTTGCGGGAACGTAGAATCTTTGTCCGCTGTCCATGCCCTCCAGTTGGAGGACGAAGGACGATGTTTGCACAAATTGGGGCGGTGCTCGCAGGGGCACCGGCCGAACGGGAACGCACGCCCGTTCGAAGGCAATCCCGCGCGGCCGGGAAATGCGAGGGCGTTTTCTGGAAGCGTACCAACCGGCAGGAAGTCCGTCAGATAGTGCTTGCGGCGCGGCGCTACGAAATCGCATGCCGAGAGCCAGGTACACGCAACGGCCCCCTAGGCGGGGTTGCAATCGAGGTGTTGGAGCTGTTCGCCAATCTGGTGAATTTCCGCACCGGCAGGCTGGACCCGTCGATAGACTTCCTCATGCTCAAGCTGCGGCGTTCGCGTGACGCCATTGTGCGCGCGCTTAAGGCGCTACGGTCGCATGGCTTCCTCGATTGGCTGCGCCGCTATGTGCCGACCGGCAACGAGGGGCGCGGACCACAGGTGCAGCAGACCAGCAACGCCTACCGGCTGTCACTCCCTGCCCGTGCCCGTAAGTTCCTTGGCCGGTTCGGCATCACCCCTCCCCTGCCCGATGATCACCTTCACGCCGAGGCCGAGCGCGCCGCTGTCATAGAGGCACATCGTGCTTCGCTAGACATTGAGGAACGCACCCTGTTCGACGTGGGAGACAACCCCTTGGGACAGGCGCTTGCACGCCTTGCGAGATCGATCAAACAACGTGAGTCCGCCAGACAGACTGAATCCCCATCTGGTTTTATAAAAGATAAGAAAGAATAAGCGGTCGCCGCTGATCGGGCCGCTAACGCGTCCCTGCGGCGGTTCCGACCCGCGCAAGTGCGGGCCGGTTCGGCACCCTCACCACCAAAAAACTCACCGTCCGCGTTTGCGGCAGTCGTCGCATGGGCTTTCGAGGAAAGCGTGTGGAAAGGGCAGCGCCAAATTACTCAAATGAGGTTTTGAGCGGTTAACCCTTTACTCATTTGAGGGCCTTAGTATACTCACTTGAGTAAAAGCACATTTAATCAACCGTAGGAGAACCGGCCGTGCATGTGATCGCCGTTTTGAACCAGAAGGGGGGCGCGGGGAAAACCACGATTGCCACTCACCTCGCCAGAGCCTTGCAGATTGGCGGCGCTGACGTGCTGCTGATCGACTCCGATCCACAGGGCAGTGCCCGCGATTGGGCCGCTGTGCGCGAGGAACAGCCGCTTTCCGTAGTCGGGATCGACCGGCCAACGATAGAGCGCGACCTGAAGAATATCGCCCGCAAGGATTTCGTCGTCATCGACGGAGCACCGCAAGCGGCCGATCTGGCGGTGTCGGCCATCAAGGCCGCGAATTTCATCCTGATCCCGGTCCAGCCTTCGCCCTACGACATTTGGGCGACGGCCGATCTCGTTGATCTGGTGAAACAGCGCATCGAGGTCACGGACGGCAAACTGCGCGCCGCTTTTGTCGTCTCCCGCGCCATCAAGGGAACCAAGATCGGAAGCGAGATCACCGACGCCCTGCACGGCTACGGCCTGCCGGTCTTGGCAAGCCGCATCACGCAGCGCGTGGGCTATCCCGGTTCCGCTGCGTCCGGTTCGACCGTGCTCGATCTTGAACCGGACAGCGAAGCGGCCCGCGAAGTCATGGCACTGGCTGACGAAATTAAACAATTACTCAATTGAGTGGATAAGGAGAACATCAAATGAGTGAAGAAAAGCGCGGCATGTTGAGCGCCGGTCGCCCGAGCAATGTTCGCAAGTCGGCCACCCTCGCCAGCCTGTCCGACAAAGGGCCGACCGTGCGGGTAAATTTCGATCTGGATCGCGACGAACACAAGCGGCTCAAAATGATGGCCGTGGAGCAAGGGCGGACGGTCGCTGAAATCCTACGTGAGCTTGTATCTCAATCACTCAAATGAGTGATTGAGATTTAGCTCAATGGAGTATGAACTTATGTCCCGTATGATTATGGTTGCGGCTTATACCTGTTCTGGTATATTCTTCGCATGAAGCAGGAAGAGCGCCCTCTTGAGTGGATTGGCAGCAGCCACAAGGACCTGATGCAGCTCCCGGCAGATGTGCGAAAGTCGGTCGGGTTTGCGCTGCATTTCGCGCAACACGGCGAACAGCATCCAGCGTCTAAGGTTCTCAAGGGCTTTGGCGGCGCTGGAGTGCTGGAAGTGGTCGAGAACGATGTGGGCGGCACCTACCGGGCAGTTTACACGGTCAGGTTCGAGGAAGCGGTGTTCGTTCTGCATTGCTTCCAGAAGAAGAGCAAAAGCGGCATTGCCACGCCGAAGTCGGACATGGACGTTGTTCGGGCGCGGCTCAAGATGGCCGAGGCTTTAGCCAAGGAGATGAGAGATGCAAACCCGCGTCGTTAATGGGATCGAGGTCACGACCAGCTCCGGCAATGTTTTTGCCGATCTCGGTCTACCTGACGCCGACAAGCTCAAGGTCAAATCGGGCCTAATGATCGAAATCACCAAGGCCGTGCGCAGGCTTGGGCTGACGCAGGAGGAAGCCGGGCGGCGCATGGGCCTTCCTCAACCGAAGGTCTCGGCGCTGTTGCGTGGCGATCTCGCCAACCTGTCAGAGCGCAAGCTGATGGATGCCCTGAATCGCCTTGGTTACGATATCGAAATCACGGTGCGGCCTACGGCCGATCCGGTCGGGCATCTGACGCTAGCAGTCGCGTAATTGAGCATCTGAGTGTTTGAGTTTCTGAGTAGGTGAGCAAATGAACGGGGAAGAGCTTTTGCGGTTGCGGGCGGAAGCTCGCGCGGCCCTGTCGGCAGATCGAGCGGAGACCAACGCCGATATTTTGCGGAAGCACGAGAACGCCCTAGCGGCGTTGCGTGACCCTGAGATTGCCGAGGACATACGCCTTGAGGCTCTTCTGATGACGCGCGATTGGGAAGATCGCGGCACGGTGAGCGAGGACCACATAGCGGCTTGGAAAACCATCCTTGCCATGGAAGACGAGGACGCCGCCACGTCGATCCTAGCCGATACAGAGGACGCCGCAGCCCTTCGACGCATAACGCCGTTCTCAGAGCAAGCATTGACCTACCAGAGACGCGGCTAAGCCGCGTCCCGGCCCGGAGGCGAACGCGCTCCCACATTGCGCCGTAGAGAGCCGGAGGGACGCACTAAGAAAGCCCCGGCGCGCAGCGCCGGGACCGCTTAGCGATTGGACCACCCTTCGCCCCGTCGCCAGTCAATGAGGGGCTGTTGCAGCAGCACGACCCTTTCATATGGGCTACCGGCCAATGCGCCTTCCAGATCGGGCATGATGCGGAGCTGATCAGCATCCAACAGCGCCAGCAGGGTTGAGAGCCGGTTCCCCCCGGCGATGATCAGCCAATATTCCGAGGCCGGAGCGACAGCCGATTTCGCCTTTTGGGCCAAGATCGATATCAGCTCGCTTTCCAGCAGCCCCACCCATGCCGCGTCATAGTTCCAGAACCACATGATGCGGTGAGCTTTGGTAGGGGCAACAGAGATACGGTCGGTGTACCTGGCTAAGATCGGATGGCGCTGCGCATCAGGCGCGGCCCGCTCGATCTCGGGATTGAGACCGGTAAACTCGATCACCTCATTTATGAAGCCGTCGAGATCGCGCGTCGGTGGAACCCGCATTTCTCGAAAGTAGAGCTTCACCGACCGATTGAGCGGATAATCCTCCCGTTCAAAAGCCCGGTGCCTCAGCTTGTCCCATGCCTCCTCGATCTGCCTTCGGCCGCTGACATGGTACTCTGTAACCTCGACACCAATATGCCGGTTTCCGGTCCTCAGAATGAAGTCGGGGCGCTCTGTCGCTTCAATGTAATCGTCAGGAAGCGCGATGTTGCAGGCCGCGAGATACGCCTTGAGCTGTTCAAGTTCGGCCTCTTTCTGGACCATCAGGGTTGGCCGGTTTGGGATTCGGGGAGGGGCACCCTGACTTTGATCACCGGCCAGTCGCCCGCGAAATTCAGATAGCCTTCCAGATCGGGAAGCTTCTGGATCTCGGACGGCAGCACAAGCCGCTCCATCACGATATTGGCCGAGTAGGTGAGGGAGCCGCCCCCGCCAGTGGCGAAGCTGGTATGATCCTCTTGCATCTCCCTATCGCCAAGCTGCTTTGACAGGTACTCAGCCGCGTTGCCTTCGGTGGTGCGCAGCACCAGCTTATTGCTGAAATTGTTCATCAGCGTTTCGGCCCGGTTGTCGCTGTAGGTCTCGCGGAGCTGGGCGAAGTCCTGCACGGCGACCACGATAGCAACCCCGGCCTTGCGCAGGCGCGTAGCGCCGACGAGCAGCGCCGGGATTTCGCCAAGGGAGTTTAGCTCGTCCACAATGATCCATGTGGTGCGGAGAGGGGCGGGGCCTTCTCGCCGGTTTAGCGCCGATGTCACCATGATATCGACCCATGCGGCCAGCAGGTCGCGGGCAAGGGTCATTTCATAGTCGGAGTAGGGGAGGAACATCCATTCGGATGTGTCCGATGCAATCCAGTCGCGCAGCGAGAAATCGCCGTCCTTGACGTAGCGCCACGCCTTCAGGTTGGCGATGAAGCTCATACGGACAGACTGAAGCCGACGCGCGTTGTAGTCGTCGGACGCGGCCAGAACCTCGGCGGTGGTCCCGCTGACGAGCGGGGCCAGCTCGTCGGCCTCGGCCGCGATCAGAACGCGCTGTAGCTCGGCATTGGTGAATTTGCCGTCATAGACCTCGAACAGGCCAGCGCCGACCGCTCCAAAAAGCGATTTCGCCATATCGTGCCATTCGGCCGAATTGCCGCTTCCTTCCGGCACGAAGCCAGATGCGAGGCGGTCCCAATCGTGGAGGTCGCGCGCCTCGTTCGACAGTCGCCACCCCACGGATTCCTCATGGAAGGGCGACAGGATGAAATCGCCATCCTGACGGAAAGCGCGCATGAACTCGCTGTTGTTATCGAGCACGATTGCCCGGTCCCCACGTGCCCGGATCGTTTCGAGTAGACCGCGCAGCGCCGTGGTCTTTCCTGCACCTGTCGAGGCGGCGATTGCCGTGTGCATTCGCTCATGTCCGGGCGGGAAAGGAATACCTGCAATTTCCGGCGCAGGCGGTCGTTCTGGATAGCGCTTTTGCAGCTCCGCAAGGTAGCTTTCGCGAGAGGCAAAATCAGCTCCTCTCATGTGCTCCCGGCTGACTCCATCCGGTGTGCTCAGCGCGGATCGACCAAGCAGGAAAAACACGAGTAAGAGCGCTCCGGTCGCAATAAGGAACGCGACAATTGGAGCGCCTGAAACGTAGGAGTTATAGCCGGGATCAAAGACGGCGCTGTCACGCATTAGATTGACGATGAAGCGGGCGACATAGGTCGATCCAATCACCGTCACCCAAAGAACGCCCACGAAGGCAAGGACGCGACGAACGCCGTGTTTTCCTTGGACGTACTGAGAGACAACACGCGCACCTTGTCGCCGCGAAGCGGCGACCGCAAAAAATCCGAAAACGGCAATACCGACTATCCACGCAATGCCACTCAATGGCGCTTTCGTGTAGTTCGCGCCTTGCCCGACAATCGAGTAAACCGACAGGCCAGCCATCAGCAGGAACGCCCATTTCATGCGCGTCAGGCTTTCGGCCTGTTCACCCGTTAGCCACCGGGGAAGGCGCGGGTTAGGCATCGTGGTTATGGCTGATTTTCGTCAGCAGCTCCGCAAAAATTTCCCGGTCACGATCACGCGTCAGTTTTTCCGGCAGCTCCTTGGCGAGCCATGACCGCAGCGCCTTGGAGGCCTCTGTGTCTTTGTCGATCTCTTGCAGGATCAGCGATCCAAGCACAACGGTGCGGCGGGTATCGTTGGCTCTCTCTGTTGCAGCCTTTCGCGCCTTCAGGGCTTTGGCCTGTTCTTCCAGTTCCGCAATCCGTTTATCGATATCTCGTCTCGCCATTCTGTCACATACCCTCTTGTCGCTTCAGTTTTCGGTAGTTTGTACGACCGTCGCAGCTTTCTCAAGCGACATTTGTACTGTGGGCTGAGGTAGCATGGCGATAATCCTGTTCGTATGCAGTAAAGGCGCACATACGAGTTGCTGCGCAACTCTGCCTATGGCATGTTCGAAGAATGGCGATTTTTCATTGTCAGGTGAAGGTGGTTTCCAGAGCCACGGGGCGCAGCTCCGTGGCTGCATCTGCGTATCGGTCAGGAACTTCCCTGCACAATGACAAGGAAGGCCGGACCTATGATTTTTCCCGGCGCTCCGGCGTCGTTCAGGCCGATATTGTCATTCCCAAGGGATCGGGCGGGGAATGGGCCTTGGACCGTAACGCGCTCTGGAACGCGGTCGAGGCGAAGGAGAAACGGAAAGACTCTCGCGTGGCGCGGGAATTCGAAATTGCCTTGCCGCATGAACTGGACGAGGAACAGCGGGAAGAGCTGACACGCCGGTTTGCGCAGCAGCTTGCAGACCGTTTCGGGACGGCTGTTGATTTCGCTATTCACAAGCCCGACCCGCGCGGCAGTGAGAAGAACCACCACGCCCATTTGATGATGACGACGCGCCGAGTTGGTGTTGACGGGCTTGGTGAAAAATCGGTCATTGAATGGGAGAACAAGAAGCTTCTTAAGGAGCGTTTGCCGACAACTGCCATGCAGATGAAAGAGGTTCGTCTTGCGTGGGAGCTGGTCGCAAATGAGGCGTTAGAGCGTGTTGGTATAGATGCGCGGATCGATCATCGGTCTAACGCTGCTCGCGGTCTTGAACTGGAACCAACCCGACATGTTGGCGTGCATGCAACTGCCGTACAGCGTCAGGGTGGTGTGATCGAACGCGAGCGCATGGACGCGGAGACGGCGCGTCTTAATGCTGAGATTGTTCAGGATAAGCCAGAGCAAATTATCACGCTCGTTAGCGGTGAGCGGAGTGTATTCACGCGCGAGGATTTGGCCCGCGCTTTGCACCGTTATGTGTATGACGATAACGAGGCATTTCAGGCGGCATTTACCCGAATAATGGCATCGCCGGAGCTAGTCGCTCTACGGGGTGATAAGGCTGACGGAATAGAGCGCTTCACCACGCGAGAAATGTTCGATCTTGAAGCGGGCATGATCGCGACGGCTGAGCGGTTGGCCGGTGATCATTCGCATGTCGTATCCTCTCGCAATGTCGCGTCCGCCCTCGATGCGCAGGACAGGAAAATTCGCGCCAGTGTAGCAGACGCAACAGCGGCAAAGGTTGCGCGCGGCGAGATGACAGCGACAGAACGGAGTGCGGCGATTGCGTCCGCTGGTCTGTCGGATGAGCAGCGCCGAGCCATCGAGCATGTGACTGCGGGGAGCCGAATGGCTCAGGTCGTCGGTGTCGCTGGTGCGGGCAAATCCACCATGCTCGAAGCGGCCCGGCAGGCTTGGGAGGCGCAGGGCTATCGCGTTCATGGTGCGGCCCTATCCGGTAAGGCCACTTTTGGTTTGCAGGAATCATCAGGGATCGAGAGCCGCACGCTCGCCTCGTGGTCGCAGCGCTGGACGCGAGAGCGCGACCAGATCGGCCGAGGCGATGTTTTCGTGATTGATGAGGCCGGTATGATCGGCAGCCGCCAGATGTCGCGCTTCATTGAAGAGGTGGAGGCGCGCGGCGCAAAGATCGTCCTCGTTGGCGATCATGAGCAGCTTCAGTCCATCGGCGCTGGCGCGGCCTTCCGGGCGATTGGACAGCGAACCGGGTTTGCGGAGCTGAACGGTGTGCGCCGACAGCGCGAGGGCTGGCAGGCAGAAGCCACGCAGCAGTTTTCCAAGCAGCGGACGCCGGAGGCGCTGCGAGCCTACCGGAGCCATGGCGATATCGTCATGGAATCCGACAGGGAAACCACGCGCGGCCGGATTGTGGCCGACTACCTGGCTGACCGTGGCGAGCGGCCCGAGGGGTCGCGCGTCATCCTTGCGCATCAGCGTGCAGACGTGGCGGCATTGAATGCCGAGGTGCGATCCGTGTTGCAGGAGCGCGGCGAGCTGGCACGAGGTGCCGAGGGTGGCGAACGGGTGTTCCAGACCGACGCCGGAAAGCGGTCCTTCGCCGCGGGCGACCGGATGGTGTTCCTAGAGAACAACAAGAGCCTTGGCGTTATGAACGGCACGCTTGGGACGGTGGAGCGGGTTTCGGGGAACCGCATCAGCGTGGCGCTCGACAACGGCAACCGCATCGAGGTGCCGGCGGACCAGTACACGGCCTTTGACCATGGCTATGCGACCACCATCCATAAGTCGCAGGGCGACACGGTAGACCGGACTTTTGTTCTCGCGAGCAAGAGCATGGACCGCCACATGACCTATGTGGCGATGACCCGCCACAGGGACGGCGCGAAGCTCTACGCGGCGACAGAGGATTTTCAGCGCGGCGGCGGGCGACTGGTGGCGCATGGCCGCGCGCCGTTCGAAAATCAGCCCGGTAAGCGGGAAAGCTATTACGTCACGTTGGCCGACGAGAAGGGGCAGCGCCGCACCGTGTGGGGCGTTGATCTAGAGCGCGTCATGAAGGACGCCGCACCGGAGATCGGGGACCGGATCGCGCTTGAGGTAACAGGCCAAGAGGCTGTCACCTTACCAGACGGAACCACAGCGCACCGGAACACGTGGGCGACGATCGGCGCGGACGATCTGGCCTATAAGCAGCTTGAGCGCCAGCTCAGCCGCGACGGCTCGAAGGAAATCAGCCTCGATTATATGCCGATGACCCGCGAAGAGCGGGAAGAGGCGAAGGCCGCGCCGGAGCGGCCAGCGCCAGAGGAAGAGGCCGCGCCAGCCCCCCCGCCCAACCTTGCGCCCCATGCACGCGGGATCGACCGCACGGCCTATTTCGCGGCCCGCGACAAGGCTCTTGCCGAGCGCGCGGCCCGTTTCGACGGTCCCGAGGCTCGCACCCATGTCCCGGCATCGCCAGAAAGATCACAGCCAATCGCTCCCGCAGTGTCTCGTTCAGAGCCGCAGAAAAGGCCGTTTGACCGGGCCGCAGCTTATGAAGCTATGAAATCCAAAGCGCCGCCGCCCGTCGAAAAACGCCCGGAACCGCACGCCGCACCAAACGTCACCCCGAAAGTTCCGGGTGTCATTGCAGATAGACATGCCGCCGCAGATGAAGCGCACAAGAAGGCTGAGGTCGAGAAAGCGGCAGCTCGTCTCCGGCCAGATTACGGGGATCGGTTTGATTGAAGCTAACAAGGAGCGTCCAATAAATGGCGGAAGGAAAAGCATTCCCCACATTTGAAGAGTCGAAGCGTGAGGGCGAAAACATCGTCAGCGCCAAAAACGACGAGCACCGGGAAACGGAAAAGGCCAACCAAGAGAAGCTGACCGGCCAAAATCGATCCGCGATGGAAGAGGGTATCGGAAACAGCGAAAGCGCTGCCTCAACCGCCTCTGGTGAAGCTCAAAGCCAATGGCAGGCCAAGGTTGCCGCCGCTGATGCTCAGCATGGCCGAGAGGTTAGCGCCGACAAGAAGGCACAGCAGGCCCCGACCGACCGGAAAGCAGCTTATCAAGCCGAGCTGGCGCGGCGAGAGGTCCGGACTTCGCAGGATAAGCCGTTTGATCGCAAGGCCGCATACGAGGCGTCCAAGTCAAAGCAGCAAAACGGTGATCGCGCGAGCGAAGCAGATGAACTTCGCGAACATCGTAACGACCAATGGGACC
>NZ_JAFLMZ010000019.1:0-8362 GCF_017313365.1 Agrobacterium sp. OT33
CCGACGGCCGAGCATTGAGGTGCGTGACCAGAGCCGTCGCATCGTAACCATTTCGGGTCAACGTCGGTTCGAGATCGTCGATGGCGCGGGACAGGACCTGCTCGACGATTTCGGCGGTAACCGGCTTGGTGCCGAGGCGAAAGCCCTGCTCGAATGCGAGGGTGAGATGCATCTCGATCTGAAGCGGCGTGCGCAAACGTTCGGCGATGAGGTCGATGGCTTCTTCCTCGAGGAGTTCGCCAACCTTTACGCCTTCGGCCGCACAGGCGCCAAGCAGCCAGGCAACATAGTCGCGGCGCGCGGAGCCGATCCCCTCGTAGTCAAAAATGGTCGTGCGGTAGCCAATCTCCTCCATTTGCGGCCGGCGCAGATCATTGCGCAACCGGGGATGCCCGACAAGAAGTACGGAAAGGAGCACGCCGGCGTCGGCGACCACCTCCATCAGTCGCTTCAGGCCGGTTAAGGTCTTGTGGTGCAGGTCATGGGCCTCGTCGACCACGAGGACGATCGGCCGTTTGCCTTTTTTCATGATGTCGCGCAGGTCGCGCTCCCGGCGCTCGGCCTGCTTGGGGATCTTGACCTGCGCACGATCGCCGGGAGACAAGTCGTAGAACAGGGCTTCAATGAGCGATGGCAGCGAAGTGCGCCGCTTGTCGACCGCCAGCGATTTGGCGAGTGCGACCTTGCCGGCTTTGGTGAGTTCGGCCTCGATGCGGCGCAAAAGGTGGGTTTTCCCCGAACCGACCAGGCCGGAGACCACGACAAGCCGACCGGTCTGGACGGCCGCACACACCTCGCGGATGATCGTGCGCTGATGCTCGGTCTCAAAGTTGCCGGCCCCTTGGAAAGGCCGGTCGAGGCCGTAACTGGATTGAACGTCAGCGAGCATCATTCTTCCTTTCTTCGCGCCTGGAAGCGTTCGCGGATACGGGCCGCGATCATCTTTTTGTCGAGTGTTTCTCCAAGCAGTTCATTGATGAAGGCGCGGTCACCGGCATTCATCGCGCCGATCGGCCGGCCGAGCTGGTCGGCGATGGCCCCACGGGCTGCGAGGCCATTTGGATAAGCGGTCTCTATTGCGGGTTCCGGAAACGGTGTCCGCCGTACACTCAGCCCAGCCGTGGTCGGGGGCAGCGAAGGCAATGGACGATCCCCGCCGGTGACCGCGGCGCGGGGGAGCCCAAGTTGGTCTGCCAGGCGCACCACCTTGTCGAGCCGCTCTTCGAGCTTGCTCTTCTGGTATTTGCGATAGCGAAAGAGGGGAACCGCCCCGCGCGAAGGTTGGAATGGACCGAAGCGCTTGCCCTCATGCTCGACGAACAGTTCCTGATCGAACAGGCCCCAGAGCAAGGTCACCGTTTCGCCGGCAAGTTCGGGCTCGACCTCATAGGATGCGCCTTCGACCGATACGGTCGCGTCTCCAGCAACCGTCCGTCGTTCCGGTTCGCGCGCAAAGGCGCAGAACCGCTCCCAGGAGCACATCGCCCGCACCCCGTCAGGAGGAAGATGCCGCAGCCAATCCTCGATGCGTGCATGAGACTCTGTGCGATGGTCGCCGTTATTGTAGGTGACCAAGGCGCGCCTGAGCCAAAGGTTGGCTTCCTCTTCGTCCTTCGGCTTGTGGAAATGATAGAGGGTCTCGTGCACTTCCTTGATCGTGCGAAACGGCCGCTCGACCTTGCCTTTCGCTCGCGCCGGCGTGCGCCGCTCGCTGTCCGACGGGGGCATATGCGTGAGAACCCGGACACCAAGGCTACCCATGACGGACTGGAAAACGCGCGAGCGGCTCACCGGCCCGTTATCCATATGGATGGTCGTTGGAATCCCCTGAAGCGGCAGTTCCGGTTCAGGCTTGGCGGCGAAGGCATTGTAGAGAAAGCGCAAGGCGGACTCCGCGTCCTCGCCGTAGACGGAGCGGTATTCCTGATAGCTCGCGCCGGAGCGATCATCGACCACGGAGAACAGCATCAGCGTCGGCCGGCCGCGCCCTTCCTCGACCCAAAGCGGCGCTTCCACCTGCTTCAGGTCGGACGGGCTCATGTCGAAGTGCCAGAGTTCGTTGGAACGCCGCGCCTGGAATCGGACGGCAGCCACCGGGCGGGTGACGCGCGCATAATCCAGGCCGGAAACACGCAGCAGCCGATCGACCGTTGCGCGTTTCAAGATGCCGGGCGGTGCACGGACCAGGCCATCGGGCGTCACCACGCCGTCTTCCTCAAGCAGCTTGATGGCGCGCGCCGTGGAGATATGCCGCCCCTTCCGGTTCGCCGTTCTGATCTTCAGGGCCGCGATGATTTCGGCATAGGTTTCCATCTCCGGCTGCGGGGCGATCCGGGAGGTTCCGTGATCGGCGCGCCGTACGGATTTCGGGCGGTTCAACTCCCGCAGCGCCCGATACAGGGTCCAGATCGAGATGCCGTAGGCATCGGCGGCACGAGCAACAATCTCGGTACGGCCTGGATCACGGGGAGAAAGCAGCGACAATCGGCGTCGAAGATCGACAAGAGCCTCTCCGGGCGGCCGCTTTCTCCGCTCAGCCATGGACGTCCTCGGATTCCACTGTTTTGGGAGAGCCACCCTTCTTGCCGATATGACGATAGAGGGTTGCAACAGAAACCCCCATGCGCTGCGCAATATTGCGTACCGGTATGCTGCCTTCCTTCATCAGGGCGCGCGCCGCGGCAATATCGCCCGGGCGCATCGCGGGCGGGCGGCCACCCTTGCGGCCACGTTGCCGCGCCTCGACCAGTCCAGCCGTCGTGCGTTCGCGGATCAGAGCACGTTCGAACTGGGCGATCGCACCGAAGACATGGAAGGTCAGCATGCCGCCCGGCGTCGTCGTATCAATGCTCTCGGTCAAGGACACGAGCCCGATCTTCGCGCGCTCCAACTCTTCCGCCGTCGCGATGAGCTTCTTTAGCGATCGCGCCAACCGATCGAGTTTCCAGACAACGAGCGTGTCACCAGTGCGAAGCACGTCGGAGAGAATTCGGCCCAATTCCGGGCGGTCATCGCGAGCGCCTGACCCGCGCTCGGTAAACACCTTCTCGCAACCGGCGCGTCTCAGCGCCTCAAGCTGAAGCTCCGGATTTTGATCGATCGTGCTGACCCTGGCGTACCCGACCCGCATAGCCATCCAAATGTTCTTGAAAGTCGTTGGACACATAGCATTTTGCGACAACCGTTTCTATAACAGTTTTGAGAAGATTCCATCGCGCCATTCAAGGGGCGTGACGGCATGCGCTATGGCATGCTCAAAAACCCTCGTTTATGACAAACGATCCATGGAAACCAACTATGTGTCTGACGGCCGAATATTCGCGACATGGAGCAGGGAACCTTACGCATCGAAAATCGGGCGGTCCCCGATCTTGTCCCCCTTGTATGGGATACTCCGGGAATTGAGGCGGCGATACCAAAGGATGCGGTCGGCCAGGCCGTTACCATGTTCGAGCCGCAGGAATGCGCCAACTACTTCAAATCTTGCGGATATGACCCCGAGTAATGTGGACGTGCTCTAGGTCACCCAGAGGGGCGCTCGCATCGAGTATAACCTTAAGCGCGATTGCTTCCGGTGAACCATCCTCCATATGTACGGGATGTACAGCCCACACAGACTTTTCGAGAACCACATTCTCAACAGAAACCTCATAAAGCCTACCCGACGCGAGCTCATCGAGGACAGTGCTCCTCATCACGATCGAAATGCCGAGACCAGCTCGAACTGCATGCTTCACAGCCTCAGTGCTCCCGACATTGAATGAGATTGGGAATTGCTCTGCCGCTTGGCCGAAGGCCTCGCGGAGCACGGATCCGGTACCGGTTCCACGTTCTCCGCCAATGAGGGACTCTTGAAATAACTCTGCCGCTTCAATTGTTTTTCGCGTCCTCCAATTATGCTGTGGGGATACGATTATTACCAGCTTTTCCTTCCGCCAAAGGCGGGCTTGATATCCTTTTCGATCGTCCCACCATTCGGTAAAGGCTAGATCAATCTCCTTCCTCAAGAGCTTTTCGATGATTTCAGGATTTGAGGCAACGGCCACCTCAGGTGGCCGGCCTTGAGCATCCTGTAAACGCTTCAAGTGGACTGGCAAAATATAGGTACCGATGTTAGTACTGGCACCCAACGTAATCCGGCCGCTGTGCAGGCGGTCCAGAGATCTCTTCGTGACGGTCAAAAGGCTGCGTGCGAATGGCAAGAATACGAGCCCTTGCCGAGTCGGCACACACTTGTCCTTCCTCCTCTCGACCAGCCGCACCCCTAGTATATCCTCCAATCGTTTCACATTATGTGAGACAGTCGGTTGGGATATCTGAAGCCGTCGCGACGCCTCGTGAAAGCTGCCAGTTTCGATTACCTCTATGAATGCTGCGACATGCGAAAGGCTAAACATTACTTTCTCTAATCAAGGAATTAGTTGAACCTCGTTAATTGCCGCACGAGGTCTTCGGCCTTGGACAAAATCTATAATGTTGTCAGCAGCCTCGTGCTCGATAGCCAAACGCGACTTCGCCACTGCTGAGCCTATGTGGGGTGTCAAGATCGAATCATGTTCGCGATTGAGGAGACCCCCGTGGACCTTGTCAGGCCGGTCGGGTCTGGCCCAGTCCTCCATCTCATAAACATCAGCGGCGTAGCCTCCCAAGCGCCCCGCCTGCAATGCAGCGACAACAGCCTCTTCATCAACCACGCTTCCGCGTGCAGGATTAATAAGAAGTGCTCCTTTGGGCATTTTGGCGAGTTGTTCAGCGCCGAGGAGATGCTTCGTTTCGGCCGAAAGCGGGAGTGCACACACAAGAAAGGTAGACGACGAGATCAACTGGTCAAATTCAAGAGGCTTTACGTTCAGTCTGATCTCATCGGCTTTGTCCAGGGATTGACGATCCCAGTACGACACAATGGCGCCGAAGGTACTTAGGCGCTGTGCTATAGCTTTTCCGATCGCTCCCATCCCTAAAATGCCGATTGCTGTGCCCTGCAGCCCAAGGCCGTAAAACCGAGGGCGCCAACCTTTGTAATCCCTCCTGACGCTCTTGTCGCCTGGCAGAATGTGCCGCCCAAGAGCAATCATCAGACCGATTGTAAGTTCGGCTGTCGGGTCAGTGAGAAGATCGGACACTATCGTGACGTGGACTCCACGCTGCGTGCAGGCTTCGATGTCGAAGTTATCGAAGCCTTTCAGCGCACATGCCACAAGTTGAAGATCGGGAGCGTGCGCGAGTACAGACGCGTCGATCATGTCCGGCATGAACGCCATCATCGCCTTGGCGTCGCTCAATTCTGCGAGCAGTTTCTCGCGGGGCCATGTATCATCAGTATCGTTGCAAACTAAACGAGCGTGGGGAGATAGCTTTGAGATAATCTCCTCGTGGACGCGATGGGTGATTACTACCTTTGGGAGCATTTAATTTATCCTTCTATTGCAGCTGGCGGCGGAGGAGAGCGCCGACCTGGTCAACGATGGTGACCATCAGAAGGACAACGAGCATGATCGCAAGAACCTCCTGATAATTCATGATCCGGAGGGATGTCATCAACTCGAAACCGATACCACCAGCTCCCACAGTGCCCAGGATTGTCGAGGCGCGGAAGTTGTACTCCCACCGATAGATGGTCACATCGGCCAATTGCGGTAGAACTTGTGGCAAGATCGCCCGCGTCACGATCTGGAACGGCGACGCACCAGCTGCGCGTGCGGCTTCTATAGGCGCATTATCGCAATGCTCGATCGCCTCCGCAAAGAACTTGCCCACCATGCCAACCGAGTGAAGACCAAGAGCCAGCACGCCTGGGAGCGCTCCAAATCCCACTGCCGCCACGAAGACGATGCCCATAATCAGCTCCGGGATCGACCGTAGACCATTCAACAATCCACGCGAGATCATATAGATGACAGCGTTGGGTGCTGTTTTCCCTGAGGCGAAAAAGCCAACTGGAAGTGATATCAGTACCGCGATCGCAGTCCCAGCTATACTCATCGCCAGAGTGTCGATGAGAGGGCTGATCCACTCCAAGCCTCGGTTGAAATCCGGGGGAAACATTTCCGTACCGAGCTGCCAGAGCGCAGGAAACCCAGATCCCAGACGCTCCAGATCAAGAAGACCGGAGTGATAACTGCTAACAATGATCACACACGCAATTGCCAACGCGATCACGCCAGCTCTGGTCCAAGCTTTGTTTTGATGTTGAAGGATAGAGTCGTAGTCGGCCGACGGCTGTGTCATCACATATCCTGGAAGAAAGGACGCAGGCCAGCGCCTGCGTCGAAAGGTGAGAAACTGTCTCGAACGCGCCTTACTGACTCAGGTCCAAGTTCAGCACTTTACCGAGCTCACGGACGACGTCGTAGGCTTTGTCATCGATCGGAGCGAACCCATCGGCTTTGAAGGATGCCAATACCTTTTCGTCTTTAAGGTCGATGAAGGCTTTGGTGATCGCCTCTTTCAACGAAGTGTCAAGATCCGACCGCATGGTCCAGGGGTACTGCGGGAACGGATCGGACTCGGCGAGGGCGATAACTTTCTTAGGATCAATGGTGCCACGAGCGACCATTGAATTGTAGATGGGCAACGAAAGTCCGCCAATCTGAGCATTGCCATTCTGCACTGCAATAGCCACGGCATCATGCGACCCTACGAAGTTCTCGCTATAGTCTTTTCCAGCCTCAACTCCGGCCTTAAGCAGCATAGATTTCGGGATAAGGTGGCTTGAGGTGGAAGCCACGTCCCCAAACGCGACCTTTTTCCCTTTTGCATCTTCAAGGCTTTCGATGCCAGCCTCTGCATTGGCGACAACTACAGCGCGATAGGTAGTTTCGCCATCCTTCATAAGTGCTGCGAAAGGCTCGATATCAGCCTTGGTTTTCGCGAGCGTGTAAGAGAGCGGCCCGAAATAAGCCAACTCAAGCCGGCCGAAACGCATCGCTTCGATCATTGACGAGTAGTCGGTCGTTACGATCAGTTCAATCTCCCGACCGAGTGTCTTCTCAAGATACTCCTCGAGAGGACGATTGTTTTTGATGACAGTGGCGGCGTTCTCGTCCGGTAGCAACGCGACGCGCAATGTCTCTGGATTTGAGCCAGCATGCGCCAACGAACTCCAGCCAAGAACGGCGAGGAATGCGAGGGACAGAAGCTTCTTCATAATGCGGCCTCCATGGCAGCTAAAGGTTGATCATACTCGTAGTTGGACAAATCTTGTGTTGTGGTCGGATTTCTTGGGGCGCTGCGGTAGATCGACGCACACATTTGATCGGTCAGTTCGTCGACAGCGGCGTCCGCAACCACTTCCCCGTCGCGCATAGCAATGACCCGGTCGCCGAACCGGCGAGCTAGATCGATCTGATGAAGGCTGATCACAGCAGTGATGCCGTCGGCTGTGCATATTTCGCGAAGCTGCGACAGGACCTCGACAGCCGTTTCAGGGTCCAGACTTGCAACGGGCTCATCTGCAAGGACCAGTTGGGGCTTCTGGACCAGCGCGCGCGCAATGCCCACCCGTTGCTGCTGACCGCCGGATAGTTGATCCGCCCTGACGAGAGCCTTATCAAGAAGGCCTACGCGTTCAAGGCATTCCAACCCCAGCCTTCGATCCGAACGCGGCATAGGGAACAACGTACGCCAGCCAGAGTGGTAGCCCAGGCGGCCCGTCATGACGTTGTCGAGCGCGCTCAAGCGCCCTATGAGTTGGTGCTGCTGGAATATCATCCCAGTTCGCCTTCGGTGAATGCGAAGCTTAGTTTCCGCATCCAGAGCACCAATATCGTTAGAAGTGATCGAACCAGACGTCGGCGCAACCAAGCCGTTGAGTGTCCGGATGAGGGTAGATTTGCCTGCGCCGGATCTACCGAGGAGCACGACGAACTGACCCTGGTTGAACGTCAATGTCGTTGTCTTCAAAGCTTGGGTGCCGTTGGCATAGGTCACGGCAACTCCGTTCAGAGCCAGCATCACAATAATCCTGATCGTTAGTGGTGCATCGATTGAATATTTGCATCACTATGGGCGACATATGACGTCCGTTTATCAGGCTCGTGAAACTTCAATGACAGCACTTAAACTCAGCTCTACCTCCTCGCGTAGCTGCGATGGAGAAATTTCACCCAGAGCCGCCTGATCATGACGGCCCGGTCCCAATTCTACACCACCTTGACGGATGCTATCCCATATTCGGCCAGATAAACCGGCCCTTCTCCAGCCGCCGGGTAAAAAGGCAGGCGCCCAGACCATCATGCCAGATGATCTTCAAAATATCCGATCTGCGGCCCCTGAAGACGAAGAGATGCCCTGACAACGGATCATGCTGCAGAACCTCCTGCACCCGAAGCGCCAAGGAGGGAAAGCCACAGCGCATGTCCGT